>JBCCDA010000011.1:0-67382 GCA_039033215.1 Pseudomonadota bacterium
ACCTGATCTCTGAGGGCGTCAAGCGTCTCATTGGCATAGATCGATTGTGCCACAGTACTTTCTCCCTGTTGGCGGGACGCGGGACCTACGCCTTCGCGTCGCTATCATTGGCCCGATGCTTTGGGCAACCATATGAGGAACTCACGTTGAGATAAATGATGGAATCTCCGTCTCGCATTCCCGAAATTTGCGCAGCAAATATCCGGGATCCTCCCGCACCGTGCAAAGGTTCTGAGCCATCAGCGTCGCGTGAAGACCCCGGATCAGCGTATCGGGTTCCATGCTTCGAAACTGATGACTTGACCGCTTCATCCTAGACCTATCCCAGCTGATATACGCTGTCCGGGGACGCAATTCGGTTGGGATTTGCAAACGCTTTCCTCACCCGTACTCATATCCAGCACTACTGTTCAGAGGCTTTGAACGTGACCAGGACATCGTCCTTGACCACAGACTGTCCCGGCTCACAGTGCACCGTGGCGATTTCAGCTGCGCGAGGCGCGGTCAGCGTCTGCAGCATTTTCATGGACTCGATGACCACCACCGCAGCTCCAGACTTGACCTTGTCTCCGGCGGCAACTGCTATGGACGAGATTGTTCCGGGCCCGGGCGCGAGTATCGCACTGGCTGCGGACGCTTCGATCTTCGTTTCTTTGCGCCAGGCTGCAAGCCCCTGCGGTCGATGGTAAGCGCGCGGACCTTGCCCGCAGTCAACATAGACCCTTTGGCCGCCGCTTGGATGCTTCTCGACGAACGTGAAGTATGATCGCTCAATACCATCGTATGCCACATTGAGCCGGCCGTTTGCCCGAGTGAATCTGATCATCATGTCGGCAGCATTGTTGTCGTCCATCGACGTAAGAACGACCTCGCGATCTGTCACCTGCACCCAATGCGCCAGACGGTTTTCAGCATCATCGACGAGGACGATCGGTGCGCGCGCCTGCCAGGCGGATTCAGTCCCACCACGCCAGCTTCCAAGCGAACACCACGGTGAGCTTGCTTTTGTTACGTCATGGTCCAGCAGTACCGCCAGTATGGCAGCAGCCATATCAGTTGTCTCATTGGGAAGCGTCTGCCATTCGGCCATTTGCGCGACGAGATGGGTTGTGTGCGCTCCGGCGGTGAAGGTCTCGTTTTGCAAGACAGCACGCAGGAACGGCGTGTTGGTCTTAACCCCCATAAACGATGTATCTGAGAGTGCCTTATCCAGCTTGCGGATGGCCGTTTCGCGATCCTTGCCGTGGACGATTACCTTGGCCAGCATCGAGTCGTAGAACGGCGTGACCTCACTGCCATCACCAACGCCACCATCGAAGCGAACGCTAGGCCCGCTTGGCGCGATCACACGGGCCAGTGTTCCCGTTTGCGGCATGAAATTGCGCGCAGCATTCTCCGCGGTGAGACGAACTTCCATCGACCAGCCGTTGGGCGCGATGTCATCTTGCGCTAGAGGTAATGGTTGGCCGGACGCGACGCGGATCTGCCAGTCAACCAAATCCAGGTCGAGAATCTCCTCCGTAACCGGGTGCTCCACCTGAAGCCGCGTATTCACCTCGAGGAAAAAGAACTCCTGCGTTTCGGCATCGAGAATGAACTCGACTGTTCCAGCGTTGTCGTACTTCGTTTCCTGGGCCAGCGCGAGGGCTGCGCGATAAAGAGCCGTGCGTGTCTCGTCGCGCAATCCTGGCGCTGGTGCCTCTTCGACAATCTTTATTCGGACCAGATGGCGATTGCCGCGGCGAACGAACTTGATGGGCAACCGGATTCGATCGAGCGCGCCGTCAGGGCCGTCTTCGGTCGGGATGGAGAGCCCCCGTTCCTGCGCAAGGTTGTGCCGGAGTACGGCGAGTTCCAGGTCGCCTCTATCGCGTTCTTCGCCGTGATGCTGGAGTCGGATGCGCCGCAATCTGACATGACCGAGGCCTTTCCCGGATCGAACATGCTCGCGCGCGCCAGCCGTGCCAACGGACAAGCGGACCCGACGATCGTCTATGCCGCAGATGATCAGGAGAATACCTCGCGTGCGGCGCTTTTTGCGGTGGTCCAGACAGAGCAAGGCGCGACCCGGTCGGTGGTTCAGCGCATCGCGAACCTGCTCTTGACGATGGGCAACAACCCCAAGCCAACCTTCAACGGAACGCGTGACCGGGATCTGCCCGAGTTCGAGAGCACCCTGACCTTCGACGCGGTGTCTGCCGCAAGCCTGACTGAGATGAGCTGCGCCGAGATGAGCACGCTGGTCTTCTGCAACCCGTGGGAAGACATCGCGCCCAGCCCGCTGGACGTCGATCCCCAGGACCCGCTCTACTCGGTCCCGGGGCGGTCGCTGCAGTACTTCGCACCGAACTTTCCAAACATGTCGTCTCGCGCGCCGGTGAAGACGGGCTCGGAGCCGTTCGTCAACTCGGTCTACGATTGGGACGTGAACCATCAGCTATTCAACCTGACCTCGCCACTCGCCGACGACAGCGGCGTATGCGATCTGTTGGTGAACCTGCGGCTCGACGGTGAAGACTACATGACCGCCCGGGACCGCTGCCTGATGGCCAAGGCCCACGCTGACCAGGTGTGCTGGGGGACAGACCGCGATCTGACCATCACGCCCGCGCACGGCCCATCGGTCCAACGCGCGATCAACACGATCTTCGACATCTGGCTCGACCCCTTCGACGAAATGCTCGAGGACGCGGGAAGCGGCCAGGTGGGGTCCGGAGGCGTCGCGGTTCGTGAGCTGTTCGAGCCGGATGTACTGGCCGTGACCCCCTACGAGCTTGCGGATTGGTACACGACAACGGGAACCAACCCGGAGGGAGAAGAGGGTCCGGGGTCGATGCAGGATGGCTTGACGGAGGAGGAGTTCGAGTCGATCGGGACGTCAGGCGGCCCGGCATCTGCGGGCCACCTGTCAGCGGCGCCCAACCTGATCCTCAAGGCTGGCATCAGCCAGTTCGCGCTCGTCGATGAATGCCATATCGGCACCTACGACGCTGCATTGTCGGGTTCTACCACCAGCACAACGCTCGCCGCGCCCTGCGAGAACGACTTCATCGGGGATCACTTCGAAGGTGCTGGCGGGTCGTCTGGCTATCCGCAGCAGAACCTGGAGGACTACTGGCGCGACACCTATCAGGTGACCACGATCTTTACGCCGGATGCAGCCGGGCAGGGTTCCACCAATCAGTGCGGGACCTCGCAGGAAGAACAGACGCCCGGATACGCGGAGTTCTGCAACGCATCCAACGTGCCCGCCAGCGGTGAGCTCGACACCTGGTACGAGATGTATCAGCGAGAGCGGGAACTGTTGGTGGACGTAGATACGATCGACTCGAATTCACGTGTCACGGATCCAAACTTTGGCGGCCTGTGGTGCGACAACGAAAGCTGTGGACCCGTAAACTACGTCGACCGCTACAATCTGACAGCGGGCGGGCCGACCCAGCCCTTCATCAAGCACGGGCCCGACGACTACTACGGTATCACTGATGCATCATCGCTATTCCAACCGGGGCGCGAGCGGAGACGGATCAGGTCGGCGATGGTCAACTGCAGCGCCGTCACGGATCGGATCCCTGATACCGATGGCGCTTACACGGTCGAGACCAACGAACTGCGTTTGATGGACATGTATATCCCGATGCCAGTCGGCGCGGACTGCGGGCTGGAGCCTGATCCGAGCGGACTGTTGTCAACAGCCGATCGCGCGATCCTGTCCTGCGATCCCGATGATGCGATGGAGCAGCAGATGTTCGTCGAGATCATCGAGGACGTCAGCGACGAGATCACCCGGCAGTACACAGCGCATCTTGTTCGCTGAGTGGCCAGGGTCGCGCAGCGCCCGCTTCGTTAGACCCCGGCACCAACCGGGCACGTGACGCCCGTTCCACCCACGCCGCAGTAGCCGCCCGGGTTCTTGGCGAGGTACTGCTGATGGTAATCCTCGGCGAAGTAGTACTCCGGCGCTGTCAGGATCTCGGTCGTGATCGGGCCATAGCCTGCGGCACTCAGCCGGTCCTGGAACGCGTCACGGGTCTGGCGCGCAATCTCAGCCTGGGCGTCCGAGTATGTGTAGATGCCGGAGCGATACTGCGTGCCCACATCGTTGCCCTGCCGCATGCCCTGCGTCGGGTCATGACCTTCCCAGAAATGGCGAAGCAGCTCATCATACGAGATCTTGGAGGGATCGAACACAACGCGCACGACTTCGTTGTGACCGGTGCGTCCGGAGCACACTTCCTGATAGGTCGGGTTCGGCGTGAAGCCGGCGGCGTAGCCGACCGACGTGACCCAGACCCCTGGAACCTGCCAGAACTGACGCTCGATCCCCCAGAAGCAGCCCATGCCGAACATCGCTATTTCGGTCCCCTCGGGGTACGGACCCGCCAGTTTGCGGCCGTTCACGAAATGTGTCTCAGCCGTCGGAATCGAGGCTGTACGCCCATCCAGAGCGGTTTCCGGCGTCGGCATAGCTGTCTTTCGGAATAGGCCAAACATAGATCACCTCGCGCATGAATTGCCTCTTAGATGGGTCTGGAACGGCGATGCTCAAGTAGGCCCGGCATTGTTGAAGCCGCTCAGCGCACGGGATCTGGAGGCGTCGCTGAACGACGATCGACGCCCAACAGGTGATACCCGCTACTGTGGCACGCGCAGAATGCTTGGTCCCCGCGGTGGCTGCTGCTCCGGGTCGAGCTGCGTTGAGGGGTCACCGTCCGGCAGATCCACGGCAGCCGCTTCGTCCCCGTCGGTATCGGGCACCTCGGACTCGGGCTCATCTTCCGGCAAGAGGAAGCCACCGTCGGGGATGTCGTTGGTCCATCGGTACCCAAGCCCGCCGCTGGGGTTGTCGAGCATCAGGCTGCGCACCTTTCGACGCGTGACCTTGCAGCGAATGCGACGCGTAGTGCCGTCCGCCATCAGGATCTCGCCGTAGGCGTAGTTTCGGTTCTCTTCCCGTCGGATCTTGCCAAAGGTGACGTCCACCTCGCCGTATGTGTCCTTCGCCTCGGCGTTGCAGATGTCGATCATCGCGCTCTTGCTTTGCGCGAAACCGGTCGTCGGGAGAACCGCGGCGCCAAGCAGACCCAGCACGGACGCGCAGACAATCCACTTTCGTCTCATCGGGGCTCTCCCGCCATGGCCGCAGCGCCTTCGGTCCCCCGACCATAGCGCAAACCAGGCGAAGGCAGACCAACAATCCACTTTAGGTTGCTGCGCTGCAACCTTGCGGCTATCCCTCCCGTGCAGATCCGCCGGAGACGATTATGCCCGAATTCAAAAAGATCCTGATCGCCAACCGTGGTGAGATTGCCATCCGCATCAGCCGTGCAGCGAACGAGATGGGCATGGGCACGGTTGGTATCTATGCCGAGGAAGACAAACTTGGTCTGCACCGGTTTAAAACCGACGAGGCCTATCAGGTCGGCAAGGGCAAGGGGCCCGTCGAGGCGTACCTCAGCATCGATGAGATCGTGCGCGTTGCCCGCCGCTCAGGCTGCGACGCCGTCCATCCCGGGTATGGCCTTTTGTCCGAGAATCCGGACTTCGTGGAGGCCTGCAACCGCGAGGGTATCACGTTCATCGGCCCAAGCGCAGACACCATGCGGATGCTCGGAGACAAGGCATCGGCCCGTCGTGCAGCGATTGCGGCGGGGGTTCCCGTGGTTCCGGCGACCGAGGTGCTGCCTGATCCGGACGCCCCGGGTGCCATCGACCAGATCCGCGCAATGGCAGACGAGGTGGGCTATCCCCTGATGCTCAAGGCTTCTTGGGGCGGTGGCGGGCGTGGAATGCGGCCGATCTTCGGCCCCGACGATCTGGAGGACAAGGTGCGCGAGGGCCGCCGCGAGGCCGAGGCCGCATTCGGGAACGGCGAGGGCTATCTCGAGAAGCTGATCGCCAAGGCGCGCCACGTCGAAGTACAGGTCCTTGGCGACAGGTTCGGCCACCTTGTGCACCTCTACGAGCGTGATTGTTCGGTCCAGCGTCGCAACCAGAAAGTCGTGGAGCGCGCGCCCGCCCCCTACCTCACCCGGCATCAACGCGATGAGATCAGCGATCTGGGGCTCAGGATTGCCCGTCACGCGAACTACGAATGCGCAGGCACGGTCGAGTTCCTGATGGATATGGACTCGGGCAAATTCTATTTCATCGAGGTGAATCCCCGCGTACAGGTCGAGCACACGGTGACCGAGGAGGTCACAGGGATCGACATCGTCCGCGCCCAGATCAAGATCGCCGAGGGCAAGCCGCTGAGCGAGGCCATCGGCGTCGAAGGCCAGGAATCGATCTGGCTGAACGGGCATGCGATCCAGACCCGGATCACCACCGAAGACCCGCTTAACAACTTCATTCCCGACTATGGCCGGATCACGGCCTATCGCGGCGCCACGGGGTTCGGCATTCGTCTGGATGGCGGCACGGCCTATTCAGGCGCCGTGATCACGCGCTTCTACGACAGCCTGCTAGAGAAGGTCACCGCATGGGCGCCGACGCCCGAGGAGGCGATCGCGCGCATGGACCGCGCGCTCCGCGAATTCCGGATCCGGGGCGTTGCCACCAACATCGCCTTCGTTGAGAATCTGCTGCAGCATCCGGAGTTCCTGAACAATACCTACCATACGAAGTTCATCGACGAGACGCCTGCGCTCTTCGAGTTCCGCAAGCGCCGCGACCGGGCGACGAAGCTGCTCACGTTCATCGGCGATATCACCGTCAACGGAAATCCCGAGGTGGCGGGGGCTGGAACAGCCCCAGATGCACAGCCGCCGGAGCCACCGAAGCCGCTCAGCCATACCTTCCCGCCCGGTCTCAAGCAGAAGCTGGACGCAGAGGGGCCGAAAGCCGTTGCCGACTGGATGCTGGCACAGAAGCAGCTGCTGATCACCGACACGACGATGCGGGACGGGCACCAATCGCTGCTGGCCACGCGGATGCGATCGATCGACATGGCGCGCGTGGCCCCGGCCTATGCGCAGTTCATGCCGGATCTGTTCTCGATGGAATGCTGGGGTGGCGCCACCTTCGATGTCGCCTATCGCTTCCTGCAGGAGTGCCCATGGCAGCGGCTTCGCGACCTGCGCGCGGCCATGCCGAACATGCTGACCCAGATGCTGCTGCGCGCGTCCAACGGGGTCGGCTACACCAATCTGCCGGACAACGTGGTGCAGCACTTCATTCGCCAGGCAGCCAGCACCGGCATGGACGTCTTTCGCGTCTTCGACCCGCTCAACTGGATCGAGAACATGCGCCTCAGCATGGACACCGTGCTGGAGACCGAGCGTCTTCTCGAAGCCTGCGTCTGCTACACTGGCGACATCCACGATCCCGATCGCGCGAAGTACTCGCTGGCCTACTACGTGGATCTCGCCAAGCAGCTTGAGGCGGCCGGGGCGCATGTGCTCTGCATCAAGGACATGGGCGGGTTGGTGAAACCTGCCGCGGCGTCCGCCCTGGTGAGCGCGCTGAAGAACGAGATCACGATCCCCGTGCACTTCCACAGCCACGATACCTCGGGGCTCAGCGGGGCGTCATATCTGGCCGCGGCGGACGCCGGGGCCGATGCGGTCGACTGCGCCATGGACGCGTTCTCGGGACTGACCTCGCAGGCGCCCATGGGCTCGCTGGTCGCGGCCCTCCAGCATCAGGAACGGGACACTGGCCTCAACCTCGGCGCGATCCGCGAGATCTCGACCTACTGGGAAGGGGTCCGCCGGATGTACGCAGGCTTCGAGGCCGACATGCGCAATCCGACCTCCGAGGTCTATCTCCACGAGATGCCCGGGGGTCAGGTGACGAACCTGCGGGCACAGGCGCGCTCGATGGGCCTGGAGGACCGTTGGCCCGAGATTGCGCGCACGTACCACGACGTGAACATTGCCTTTGGCGATGTGATCAAGGTGACGCCCATCGCCAAGACTGTTGGCGACATGGCGCTGTCCCTGGTCTCGGCGGGGCTCTCGGTGGACGATCTGTTGGATCCCGGCAAGGACGTCTCGGTGCCTGACTCGGTCGTGACGTTCTTCAAGGGCGATGTCGGCCAGCCCCCGGGCGGGTTCCCCGAGGTGCTGCAGAAGAAGGTGCTGAAAGGGGCCGAGCCGATCGCGGTACGGCCGGGCTCGGTGCTGCCGCCCGTCGATCTCGAAGCCAAGCGCCACGAGGCCCAGGAGAAGATGGAGGGGCTCCGCGTCGATGACGAAGATCTCGCCTCCTACCTGATGTACGAGACCGTCTATCTGGACTACATGGGCCGCCGGCGCGACTATGGCCCTGTTCGCGTGATACCGACGCCCACGTTCTTCTACGGCATGGAGCCGGGCGAGGAGATCATGGTTGATCTGGAACCTGGCAAGACGCTGGTTGTGCGTCTTCAGACCATTGCCGACATGAACGACCAGGGCGAGGTGCGGTTGTTCTTCGAGCTGAACGGTCAGCCGCGTGTGATCCGGGTGCCCGACCGCTCTGCGGCTGCTGCCGGGGGCCGCGCCGAGAAGGCCGATCCTGCAAACGCCGCCCATGTTGCCGCGCCGATGCCAGGGTCCGTCGCGTCGGTGGCCGTGGCCGAGGGGCAGGAGGTCCACGCGGGCCAGGTTCTGCTCACGCTCGAGGCGATGAAGATGGAGACCGCCATCCATGCCGAGCGCGATGGGACAATCGCCCGGATCGTGACTCCAGCCGGCTCGGCTGTCGATGCGAAGGATCTGCTGGTGGTGTTCGACGCCTGAGGCAAAGCTACCCTGAAATTGGAGAGGCCGGGCATGAAGCCCGGCCTCAGTCCCCCGTTCCGCTCTTGGGCGGCTTAGTTCCGGCTTAGCGTCGTCGGCGGCCTGTAGAAGATGTGGGCACCGATCTTTGCGGTCTTCACGAACTTCTTGGCCCAACGCGGCTTCACGAACGTGGCATGGTAGAAAAGCGCATCCTGCGTCAGGGTCCGCTGCTTGCCCTCCATCATGATCCAAGCGAGCTTGCCCAGTTCCTCGAACACGGGCTTGTTGCCAATCTTGTTCGAGCGGCCATCGCAATTGTAGGAGAACTGGCAGGCGTTGCGACGGTGCTTGCCCTGCTGGACAACGCCGCAAATCGTGTTGGGATAACGCGCACTGTCCATCCGATTCAGGATCACCTCGGCCACAGCGCGCTGGCCCGCGCGGCTTTCGCCACGAGCTTCGAAGTAGAGCGCCTCGGTCAGGCAGTACCATTCTTCTGAACGGGAGCCGACCTCGACCTTCTCCAACGCAACGTCGCTCACCGGCCCGCCCAGAGTCTGCGCTGCCTGGCTCGTCATCTCGGCCTGCATTCCGGTGGAGACGCTCGTTGCCTGCGCATCTTGTGTGCTCAACGCGTCCAACATCGCCCGCGCTCGGTCGCGCACCTCTTCATTTTCAGGATTGTCGGTATCGATCCGCCCGAGACCGGACGCGCGGGCAAACCCGGCCGTCACGGCAAATGCTGACAGGCCCTGCTGCTCTCCATCGAGCGCGTCTGTCAGCGCGTCATGATACGTCCCGGGATATGTCGCTTTCGTGTCTGCAGACACCACAAGAGGCGTCAACCCCACGATCGCTGCAAGCGCCCCCCCGGCAAGCAGATGCCTGCCCAGGATGGGCAGGGTCGTCCTCAGATATGACATGTCGTCCCTCTCCGTCGTACTCATGGGCGAGGTGAGTTGACCGTGTCCCGGGCTACTGCCTTCGGTCCGATCTTAGCGCCCAGGTTTCGGACTCGTTCTAGTCCTCTGAGTGCACGCTCAATCGCATCGGCGCCGGGCCGACCGCGAGTCTTGTCGATAAATTTTCGCTTAGATTGAGTCTATTTGTGGCGAAAATGCCTCAGCCAGCACGCTCTTCAGACGTGTTAACCACGTGTTAACACAATCGAACGGCGCATGAGCCGCGTTTTCCACAAGATGTCTGTGGACAACTTCTAGTCCTTCGGAACCAAAACGGGACCGGATCTGCTCCTCGACCCAGAAAATCGATTGATTTGCGCGCGCCTGATTCGATTGAGGCAGGAATGTGGCCGCAATTTCGCAGATTTCGTGCACGAGCTCGTCGACTCCTTCGCCGCGGCTGGCAGAGACACCCAGAACCGGCACCTCCCCGGTCAGCGACAGCGCGCCCTTCAGATCCGCCATCGTGCGCTGCGCGACCGGACCCATGTCCAGCTTGGTGACAACCACGAGGTCCGGGATCTCCATGACCCCGGCCTTCATGAATTGCAGCGCATCCCCCGATCCCGGCTGGGCGCACAGAGCCGTCAGATCCGCCACGTGCTTGATGGCGGTCTCCGACTGGCCAACACCGACTGTCTCGACCAGTACGATATCGTAGATCGCCCGCATCAGGACAACGGCCGGAAACGTGATCTCGGCCAGGCCGCCCAACCGGTGGCGCGCAGCCATGGACCGCACGAAGATACCGGGGTCTGCCGGGTCAACCGTGAGCCGGGTGCGGTCTCCCAGAAGCGCACCGTGCGACCGCGCCGAACTCGGGTCGACCGCGACCACACCGACCGTCATGCCCCGGCTGCGCCAAGCGCGGATCAAGGCATCCATCAACGTGGACTTGCCCACCCCGGGGGGGCCAGTGAGGCCGAGTGCGATCCCCTTTGGCGCCGCAAAGGCTGCGTCCAGCAAGGCGGCTGTCGCAGGATCGTCCGACGCGCTTTCGACCCGTGACAACGCATCGGCCAGAGCCCTCTTGCCCCCGGCACGAACGGCTTCCAGATCGGACAGCGACACGTCCTAGTCCGCTGAACGCGACCGGATCGCTGCCTGCGCCGCGGCGAGGCGGGCAACCGGGACCCGATAGGGAGAGCACGACACATAGTCCAGGCCCGCCCGCTCGCAAAAATCGACCGATGCAGGATCACCGCCATGCTCGCCGCAGAGCCCCAGCGAGATCCCCGGCGCACGTGCCTTCGCGCGTTCGATCGCAACCTCGATCATCTCGCCCACCCCTTCAACGTCGAGACTGTGGAAGGGATCGTGCGCAAACACATTCTGCGCCACATAGTCCGGCATGAAGCGGCCCGCGTCATCCCGGCTGAGCCCATAGAGCATCTGGGTCAGGTCATTCGTCCCGAAACTGAGAAAGCCGCAGATATGCGCCATATCGCCCGCCCTCAAGCAGGCGCGCGGCGTTTCGATCATGACCCCGACGGTGTAGTCGACCATCTCGCCCTGCAGCTCGCGCACGATTGCGGCAATCCTGTCGATGTGGGTGCGCAGCACTTCGATCTCGCGCACGGCCGAGACCAGCGGGATCATGATCTCCGGCCGCACGGGCGAGCCGGTGATACGCCCCGCCTCGATCGCCGCTTCGAAGATCGCCCGCGCCTGCATCTCGTAGATCTCGGGGTAGGCAATGCCGATACGGCAGCCGCGCTTGCCCAACATGGGATTGAACTCGGCCAATTCCGCCGCGCGCTGGGCGACCTTCGCAACGGGCACGCCAAGCGAGGCCGCCATATCCCCGAGCTCGGCCTCCGAATGGGGCAGAAACTCGTGCAAGGGCGGGTCCAGCAGACGCACCGTCACGGGCCGACCCGGCATAGACTGGAAGAGCTCAACGAAATCGCCGCGCTGCATGGGCAGTAGCGTGGCCAGGGCCGCCTTACGCGACTCGGTATCCTCCGCCATGATCATCTCGCGCATGGCGGTGATCCGCCCGCGCTGGAAGAACATGTGTTCGGTCCGGCAGAGGCCGATGCCCTCAGCGCCGAAGCTCTCTGCCGTCGTGGCATCGAGGCCGGTATCGGCGTTCACCCGCACGCCAAGGCACCGTGCCTCATCGGCCCAGGTCATCAGCGTCGCGAACGCGCCCGAGGTCTCGGGCTGGATCATGGGCATGGTGCCGTCCAGCAATTGGCCCACGGTGCCATCCACCGTGACCACCGTCCCCTCGGTCAGGGCGCGGCCATCGGCGGTGCGCAGCGCGCCCTCCTTGCGGCTCAGGATCAGATCGCGCGCGCCGACGACACAAGGCTTGCCGAGCCCTCGCGCCACGACCGCCGCGTGGCTCGTCATCCCACCGCGCACCGTCAGCACGCCTGCGGCCGCGTGCATGCCCCGGATATCCTCGGGCGAAGTTTCGATCAGGGCCAGGATCGTCTGTTCCCCCCGTGCCGCCGCCACCTCGGCCGCATCGGGCGAAAAGACCAGCCGTCCCGAGGCCCCGCCCGGTGACGCAGGCAGACCCTGGCCCAGAACCGTCCGCCGCGCGACAGGGTCGATGGCGGGGTGAAGCTGCTCCTCCAGATGCCCCGGGTCGATCCGCATCAGCGCCTCTTCCGGCTTGATCACGCCCCGCGACGCAAGATCAACAGCAATCTGAACAGCCGCCCTGGCCGAGCGCTTGGCGCGCTTGACTTCCAGAACCCAGAGCCGCCCGGCCTCTATCGTGAATTCCAGGCTCACGCCGTCACCGATGGCCGCCTCCAGCACCTCGCCCGCCTCGCGCAACGCCGGAACGACCGCCGGCGCGACATCCTCCAGTGCCGGGACATGCAGGCCCCGCGCCGCGCGTTCCTCGGCCAGCAGCACCATCGGCGTGCGCAGACCCATCAGCGCATCCTCGCCCTGCGCCTGATCCAGGTACCGCCCCGTCAGGCACGGCGCCCCTGACGCCTCCTCGCGCAGATCCGCGACCCCGGCCCCGGATGGGGTGGGACCCAGCCCCAATGCCATGGCCTGCACGATGAGCACCATCGGCGCGTCCTCGTCCGCACCCATGGCCTGGCGTCGCAACTTCGCCCGGCGCGACCCCCACGCCTGTGGCAACGCCGCCAGCGCCCCGTCCAACTGCGCCCGCGGATCGTCCGGGAACGCCTCGCCGGCATCGTCGATCAACGCCAAAGATGCCTGGGCCAGATCCGCCAGACAGGTCGCGCTCAGCGCCGCCTCGCTAGTCGCGCCGGCAACCCGCAACGTATCGTGGAGGGCATACTCGAACTCCTCCCCTTCGACCGACAGGGCGCCTGCGCCATAGGAATGGATGAGCCGGCGCCAGAGGTCCTGCGCCACGCGCTCTCCCAGACAAGCGCGGAGCGCGGGCAGCGTCTGGGTGGTCACACCGATATTCAGGATCGCGGGCGCCACGCCACCTGCCGCCATCTCCGCCGCCGGGCGGACCGCCAGCAGCAGGGGCCGCTCGGGATCGCCTAGCTTCGCGCCTGCCGCAGCCTCCAGCTTGGCCAGCGCAGGGCCGACGTCGCCGCCCCAATCAGCGGGCAACACGAAGGCGGGCGGTACGTCCAGCCCGGCTGCCGCAGCCTTTGCGAGGAGATACGCCTTTTCCCCATGCGCCTGATGCGGCGCGGGGCCGTCGATGCCGATCCACCCGATGTCAAGCGTGCCTGTCATTCGCTTGTCATACCGCGTCCCTTCGCACCTGCACAAGACACCCTCTGCCGAGGCCAGGTCGACTTTGTGTACATACAGCTGCAATACGCCTGCAATACGCGAGCAATACGGATGCCATATGCCTGCAATACGGGTTGAATCCCAGCGCTAACCCTCGATTGCGTCCCAGATCGCGACCTGTTTCATGACCTCGCGGACCTGGGTCAGCAGGCAGAGACGGTTGCGTCTGAGCACGCTATTCTCGGCATTTACTGTAACGTCTTCGAAGAAGGCATCGATGGGGTCGCGCAGCGTCGCCATCTGCGTCATGGCGGTTTGAAAGTCTTCCATATCAATGGCTTGGCGAATCGAAGGTTCGGCCGTGTCGAGCGTCTGGAAGAGGGATTTTTCAGCCGGGTGCTCGGCAAATTTGACATCGGGTGCGCCCGAATACTCCACGCCGTCCTTCTTTTCTTCGGCAGAGACGATGTTACTTGCGCGTTTGTATCCAGCCAAAAGGTTTGTCCCGTCAGCCGTTGCGAGGAAGTCCTGCAGCGAGCGGACCCGGTTGACCAGAAGAACCAGATCGTCCTGCCCACCCAGATCGAAGCACGCCTGGATAACGTCGTGTCTAACCCCTTGGTCTCGCAAATAAACCTTGAGGCGGTCGGCGAAGAACGGCAGCAGGTCCGGGACCTTGGACGCGAACTGGCTCAGCTTGTCCTGCAGGAACAGTTCTTCGAACAGCTCACCCATCGGGGATTTGCGCGCGCTCTCCAAGGCCTCCTTGCCGCCGGGCAGCGCTTCCAGCGCACCCTTCACGATCTGACCCATGTCGGTTGGCAGATCGGCAACAACCTGCAGCTCATGCTTCCGAACCGTGACGCCCAGGCGCAGCCTGATCTTGTTCTCCAGCACCGTGCGGATCACGCCCAGCGCGGCGCGGCGCAATGCGAAGGGATCCTTGCTGCCGGTCGGCTTCTCGTCGATCGCCCAGAACCCGGTCAACATATCCAGCTTGTCGGCGAGCGCGACGGCAATTGCAACGGGCTCGGTCGGCACCTCGTCCGAGGGGCCAAGCGGGCGGTAATGCGCCTCGCAGGCGTTCGCGATTTCCTCCGGCAGGTCAGCGGCTTGGGCGTAGTATCCCCCCATCACGCCCTGCAGTTCAGGGAACTCGTAGACCATCTCGGACGAGAGGTCCGCCTTGGCCACGAGCGCCGCCTTCTCCGCCAGATCGGGGTCGGCGCCGACCTTTGGCGCAATCTCGCGGGCCAGCGCCGCAATCCGCTCGATCCGCTCCGACTGGGTGCCCAGTTTGTTGTGAAACGTGACGGCCTTTAGCGGCTCTGCCAGGGCCTCCATCCCACCCTCACGGACGGTGCGCAGATCGTTTTCCCAGAAGAATTTCGCGTCGGCGAGGCGCGCGGCCAGGACCTTGCCGTTGCCGGCCAGGATCGTTGCGCCATCATCCTCCGTCACCATATTGGCAACAGTAATGAAGCGATCTATTCTGCCGATTTTACTTCGGATCGAGAAAAACTTCTGGTGCTCCCGCATGCTGGTCCGCAGCACCTCCGGCGGAAGATCAAGAAACTGTTCACCAATCGGACCCATCAGCGTCACAGGCCATTCCACCAGCCCGGCTACTTCGGCCAAAAGACCTTTATCTTCAATGACTTCTGCGCCTACCGCAAACGCAAGGTTCCTGGCGTCCGCTTCGATCCGGGCCGCCCGTTCCTCCGGATCGAGCACCACGAAGGCCTGGCCAAGCTTAACTGAATAATCATCGAACGATGTTACTTGCATTGGACTAGGTGCCAGGAAACGGTGTCCCCGCGTGGTGTCGCCGGAGCTCAGCCCGTCGATGTCGATCGGAACGACGTCGTGCCCGGCTTCGTGGCTCAGAATGCACAGGATGTGGTGCAGCGGGCGGACCCAGCGCAACGGTCCGTCACCCCAGCGCATTGACTTCGGCCAGGGAAAGGTACGCACAGCGTGCTCGACTGCCTCGGCCACGATATCGGCTGCCGGGCGCCCAGGGGTTCGAACGGTCGCGTACCAGACCTGGCCCTTCTTGTCGTCCCTGGCTACCAGATTTTGCTTGCCGAGCCCGGTGGACCGCAGAAACCCTTCCAGCGCCTTGTCGGGTGCATCGACCCGCGGGCCCTTGCGCTCCTCCACCTTCTCAGGCGTCTCGGCAGGAAGGTCGGACAGGGCCAGCACCAGCCGCCGCGGTGTCGAAAAAGCCTTGCCGCCCGAATAGGTCAGCCCCGCCTCGACCATCCTGTCGGTGACAAGCTTCTTCAGGTCCGCCGAGGCGCGTGCCTGCATGCGGGCGGGGATCTCCTCGGAGAACAGTTCGAGCAGGAGGTCGGGCACAGCTCACACCATCGGTCGTCTTGGACGCGGGCGTCTTAGCGGAGCCCACGCCAGATTGCGAGCCTAGTTGCGCCGCACGACGCAGGTACCACCAACGCGCTTGATCCGCGCGCATAGCTTCCGGGCCGCAACCCGCGAGGGCGCGCCAACACGGGCAGAATAGAGGCGCCTTCCGCCAACCTTGCGGGAACGCACTACGATCGCACTGCGTCCCCCCACCACGGAGGTCAGACGCGCGCGGGCACGGCTGAAGTTTCGCATGGCCGCGCGGCGCGTGATCCCCGCCGCAATCTGCACACCCCAGGGCGCGCCAGCGGACGGGGCCCGCGTTGGAACAACGGGCAGGCGGGCACAGGCGTCATCGAAGGATTTCCCCTCTTCCAGCGGTCGCTTCTCTACCTCGCGGTCCTTCTGGCGAAACCAGTCGGCGGGGCGGTTGGTGATCGACAAAACGTAATCCTCGGTCTCCCACGGGAGCCGCCCAGAACCGCGCGCCAGCCACCGCGCCACGCGGTTCGGACCCCCGTTATACGCCGCAGCCGCCAACCCCCAATTTCCGAACTCAGCCCTCAGATCAGCCAGAAACGAGGCGGAGGCCGGGATCGCCTGGCGTGGGTCCCACGGGTTTGTCAGCCCGCGTTCCTT
Organism: Pseudomonadota bacterium; assembly: GCA_039033215.1. Lineage (GTDB taxonomy): Bacteria > Pseudomonadota > Alphaproteobacteria > Rhodobacterales > Rhodobacteraceae > Thermohalobaculum. Next base: position 16,367 of record JBCCDA010000011.1, read on the forward strand.
CGCCGTGCCGGGCATGAATTGCGCGATACCCTGAGCACCGACAGGGCTGAGGGCACCGATATCGAAGCGGCTTTCCTTCCAGATCAACCTGGCAAAGAACGCAGGCGGCAGGCCGTAGCGTTCAGCCGATGTGCGGATCAGTCCACATATCCGCGGCGCATCGAAGGTGAGCGCGGCAGGACGTGACACGGGGACCGGCGGTCCTGGCGGCTGATCGGGCCACTCTTGCGCACCTGCCTCTACGCCGAGACCTGCCATAAACATACAGGCGGCAATCTGGCGCCGGCGCGCGGCCGAGACGCTGTAAGCGAGCATCGCGAGCGCATGGCGGATCCCCCGCGGGCAAACAAGGCGTGCACGGGCGTGCCCGTGCTCCGCTGACCTCGAGAGATCCGCCCTAGTTTCTGACGCGGGCACGGTCTCGTCGCGACGACATCGGCTGGAACGCCACGGCGACATGGTTCTCGCAGTAGGGCTTGCCGGGCACGGCCTGAAGCCCGCAGAAGGCGAAATCATCATCTGTCGGATCGCCGATCGGCCACTTGCAGGTCCGCTCGGTGAGCTCGAGCAACGAGATGCGCTTGGCGAACTTCTGGATTTCGACCAGGGTCGCCCGTGCCGCCTCTTCCTCAGGTGTCGGTGCGCCAGGTGCCCGCGGCTGCGAGGCATCACGGATCTGCGGCGCTACCCGACGTTGGGGCGTGACGGGGGCTGGCACTGGGGCGGCCTCGACGACAGCGGGCGCCTCCTGCACGGGTTTCTTGGGCGCCGCGGCCTTTGCCTTCACAGGCTCGGCTGGCTTGGCCTCCTCGGCAGGAGACGCCGCGCGGTTCGACAGGCCCAAGCGATGCACCTTACCGATGACCGCATTGCGCGTGACCCCGCCCAACTCCTTCGCGATCTGGCTAGCACTCTTGCCTTCACCCCATAGCTCGCGCAGTTTCTCCACCCGCTCATCGGTCCAGGACATTCCACCCTCCTCGGTCCGGGCAGCGCCGGCGCCAGCATTGAGCATTTCTAGAAGGCCCTTAGTTTAGGGTCCCATCACCCCTGAGACAACCCGCCGAGACACATCAGCGGAGCGAGGCATTCCGATGCGTGACATTTCAGACGGCCTTGGCATGGGTCAGCGCCGCTTCGGGCGCATAAACCGGCTGGGCCTCTGGACCTTGATCCTGCGGGAGGTCATGCGCTTTTTGTCCGTCTGGACCCAGACCGTGTTGGCTCCGGTCGCGACGGCGCTGCTTTTCATGACGGTATTCACCGTAGCCTTCGGGGACCGGCGCGAGGCGGTTGGCGGCGTGCCCTTCGATCAGTTCCTGGCGCCGGGTATCTTGATGATGATCGTGATCCAGCAGGCCTTCGCGAACACATCTTCCTCGATCATGATCTCGAAGATCCAGGGCAACATCGTCGATACGCTGATGCCCCCGCTGAGCGCGGGGGAGATCCTGACCGGATATGTCGTGGGCGGCATCATCCGCGGGCTGATCTTCGCGATCGTGGTGGGCGTGGTGGTATTTCCCTGGGCCGGCATCTGGCCGCAGCATTGGCTCTGGATGATCTGGTTCACCTTCGCCGGATCACTGATCCTCTCGCTCCTGGGCATGATTGCTGCGATCCATGCCGAGAAGTTCGATCAGATGTCCCTGATCACGAACTTTGTCATCACACCGCTGAGCTTCCTGTCGGGCACGTTCTACTCTGTCGAGAAGTTGCCGGGTGTCTTCTGGACGATCAGCCATGCCAACCCGTTCTTCTTCCTGATCGACGGGTTCCGGTTCGGCGCATTGGGCGTGAGTGATTCGAGCCCTTGGCTCGGGTTCACTGTCACGGCAGGCCTCTGCCTCATCCTCGGCGGGGTAACATGGCGGCTGCTGGCATCGGGGTACAAGCTGAAGGCTTAGGTGACTTGTGTTCACTGCGGAAACCGCCTTCCAATTGACAGAAACCGGTCTCTCGCCCATAACGCCCGTCCGCCCCGGGCGACAAGCCGCGGGGCGTTTTCGCTTTTGAACGCCCGCTCTTGGGCAACTATAGGAGACCAGACCCGTGATCGCGCCCGTTATGCCAACGTATGCACGGGCACCGCTCGAATTCGAGCGGGGCGAAGGATCATGGCTGTTCACGACCGATGGCGAGAAGTATCTCGACTTCGGTGCGGGAATTGCCGTGAATTGCCTTGGCCATGCCCATCCGAAGCTCGTGGAAGCTTTGGAAGGGCAGGCGCGACGACTGTGGCATGTCTCCAACCTCTACGATATCCCGAACCAGCAGAGACTGGCAAAGCAACTGGTCGACGCGACCTTTGCCGACACGGTTTTCTTCTGCAATTCGGGCGCAGAGGCCATGGAACTCGCGATCAAGATCGCGCGCAAGCACTACGCTGCCAAGGGCGAAGACCGCCACGAGATCATCACCTTCGAAGGTGCCTTCCATGGGCGGACGCTCGGCACGATCTCGTCGGTCTACACGAATCCCAAACTGGTGGATGGCTTCGGCCCGCTGCTGCCCGGGTTCATCAACCTGCCCTTCGGCGACCACGAGGCGCTGAAGGCGGCAATTGGCCCGAAGACTGCGGCGATCATGATCGAGCCCATCCAGGGCGAGGGCGGCATCCGCCCGGTCCCACACCAGTGCCTCCGTGGCCTGCGGGAGCTCTGTGACGAACATGGCATCCTGCTGATCTTTGACGAGATCCAGTGCGGTGTCGGGCGCTCCGGCACGCTCTTCGCACATGAGCAGGCCGGCGTCACTCCGGACATCATGGGGATCGCAAAGGGCATTGGTGGCGGCTTCCCGCTGGGCGCGTGTCTTGCCACTGAGGACGCTGCGCAAGGCATGGTGCCAGGCACGCATGGCAGCACCTATGGGGGCAATCCACTCGGTTGCGCTGTCGGATCTGCCGTGATGGATGAAGTGACGGCACCCGGCTTTCTGGACGATGTAAAACGAAAGGCCAGCTATCTGCGCCAGCGCCTTTCGGAGCTGCAGGACGCCCATCCCGACCTGATCGCCGAGGTCCGTGGCGAGGGTCTGATGATCGGTATCCGCTTCACCGATGCGGCGCCCGTCGGCGATATGGTCGGCTTGGGCTATGCGGAGCACATGCTGACGGTGCCCGCTGCGGAGAACACGATGCGATTGCTGCCGCCACTCAACGTCTCGGACGACGAATTGAGCGAGGCCGTCAGCCGGATCGACGCCGCCTGCAAGGCCAAGAAGGCTGCGTGATGGGCAAGCACTTTCTGGACCTGGACCAGGTTTCCCCTGAGGAGCTCCGGGGAATCCTCAACGATTCCAGGCATATCAAAGACGCTCGTGTCGGTTGGCCCAAGGCCAGACCCGACGATGAGCAGCCGCTCAAGGACCGGATGGTCGCGTTGATCTTCGAGAAGCCGTCGACCCGAACGCGCATTTCCTTCGACGTGGGCGTGCGCCAAATGGGCGGCCAAACGATGGTGCTCAGCGGCTCTGAGATGCAGCTGGGCCATGGCGAGACCGTGGGAGACACGGCCCGCGTCCTGTCCCGCTATGTCGACGCCATCATGATACGGACCTTCCAGAAGGCGACACTGGACGAACTGGCCGAGCACGCGACTGTCCCTGTTATCAACGGGCTCACCAACTACAGCCATCCTTGCCAGATCATGGCGGACGTCATGACCTTCGAGGAGCATCGCGGCCCGATCAAGGGCCGCAAGGTGGTGTGGTGCGGCGACGGCAACAACGTCTTCACCTCGTTCGCCCATGCGGCCCGCGCCTTCGACTTCCAGCTTGTCTATACGGGGCCGGAGACGCTCTCACCCGCCGATGACGTGATTGCCTATGGCAACGTGACCGTGGACCGCGACGCGGAACGCGCCGTGCAGGAGGCGGATCTCGTCGTGGCGGATACTTGGCTGTCGATGCATGATGACGTCTCGGCCCGGGACCGTCGTCACAACCAGCTGAAACCCTATCAGGTGACCGAGCCCCTGATGGAGCAGGCTGGCGCCGACGCCCTGTTCATGCACTGCCTGCCCGCCCACCGCGAGGAAGAGGTCACGTCCGAGGTCTTCGACGGCCCCCAATCGGTGGTCTTCGACGAGGCCGAGAACCGCCTGCATGTCCAAAAGGGCATCTTGCGGTGGTGTTTGGGCTAGACGACACGGCCGTCTGCGCCATCCTGGCGCCGACGGCCATCCTCTGCACACAATGGCGCGCTGCTCGAGCCTACCGCAGCAGTAGACCCCCACAATCCGCAACTGCCGCTCGGCTTCACTTCAGAGGTTGAACCGCATCCGGGGAAAGTCCGTCTAAGGCTTGGCGCCCTCAAATCCGGGGCGCCAATCGGTTCCGGTACGAATACAGTTTGTCGCCTTGCCACCCAACTTTTGGTCCGGGGCGTGCCACTTCATGAACCGCAATCCCTGATGGACCCGCGACCCATCGAGGATCACGCTGCCTGCCTCGAGGGCCTGAGTGTGCAAGTGTGAAACCAGATTGGCCCCGCCACGCGCTGTCCAAGCCCCGCACAAGCCGACTTTCCCATCGGAGTTGAAGGTCTTCATCAGCACAAAGACGGTTGCTCCGCTTTGCCAGCTGAAGCCACCAACGGAATAGGACCGGTCCACAACCTGCCCCGAAATCGGCGTACCTCGTACCGCGCACCCCGCAAGCACGACCACGGCAGCACCGAATTGGATCAACCATCTCAAACGTCTCATCAAAAAGCTCCACTAAAATTCGATCGTCAAAATCCACCTTGACGGCACGAGGGTACCGCTGACCGGGTCGGTCGCTCTAGTGGTTTTTGCGCGGTGATCTGCGTCCATTTGGAACGCTTCTGACAGACGTGAGCATATGGAAAGCGTCCTTGTTAGCAGCAGACCAAGGGCGCGGGACACGTCCATGCGCGCAAAACGTTTCAAAGGCCGGACAGCGTTTAAACAAGATTTAACCAAACACTCCCTATCAGCGCGGGCACCCGTGATCGCTCAGGAGGCCCCCATGCTGATGGAAATCGACGGCAAGTCAGAACTGCACAAGCCGATCGTTCCGAACAAGGGCCGCATGATCATGGACGCCTTCGAGAAATACCGAGTTCGGTCCTTCGCCGATCTGGGTGCCTGCTGGGGAGTCAACGCGGGGTACACGTATCAAGCACTCATGTCCTTCAACATCGAGAAGGCCTATGTTGTGGATACCCACGTCACCAAGATCGCCGAGCAGCGGTCCAAACTGTACCCAAACCTGCAGTTCGTGACCGGAGAGATCGGGTATCAGGACACCGTTGACCAGATCCCGGGCGTCGACGCGATCATCCTCTACGATATGCTGGTCCATCAGGCGAACCCCGACTGGGACAAGATCATCGACATGTACGCGCCGAAAACGCGCGTTTTCGTGGTCTACAACCAGCAGTGGACGGGCTCGCAGCACACCCAGCGCCTGGTCGATCTGGGCAAGGAAGCGTATCTGAAGAACACGCCAGGTGGCACCAATGATGCGGGTGTCCGGGTCGACAAGCGAATAGACGAGCTATTCGACAACCTCGACAAGAAGCACCCGCTCTTCGACAAGACCTACCGCGACGCCCACAACTATTGGCAATGGGGCATCACCGATGCGGACCTGATCGCCGCCATGTGGCGGAACAACTTCAAGCTCGACTGGATGAACAATTTTGGGGCGTTCTATGGCCCGCTCCCGAACTTCGAGAACCACGGGTTCTTCTTCGTCAAGAACACACCCCGCGAATACTGAGCGACGTCACCCGACACCTACACCGAGGATCGGGTTGCGCGGCCCAGGTCATTCCGAACCGTCAGACGGGCGGCAAGACGCTCATACAAGACCCAACCGAAGGGCGCGGGTCACCATCACCCGGTCGCCCTCGATGTCCAGTTTCCGCGCGGCGTCAGCGGGCGCCATCCAGACGGGTTGGTGCCAGCCCTCGGTCGGCGGGCCATGGCGGCGTACAGCGCGCGCGAGGTAGATGGCCTGCACCTTGCGGGCCCAAAAGCCGTAATCGGGCAGGTAGACGAAACGCTGGAACGTGCCCAAGAGACGGACGGGTGCAATGCGCCAGCCCGTTTCCTCGAAGCATTCACGGTGGAGCGCCTGAAGCGGGCTCTCGCCAGGGTCGATGCCCCCACCCGGAAGCTGCAGTTCGCCGCGCTCGTCGACCAGCAGCAAGTGGCCGTCCGCACCCGGGATAACCGCATAGACACCGGGTCTGTCGCGGTAGGGCCGCCCACGCAGCCAAGGTTCGCCGATCCGTCGCATGGCCCTCTGATGCCAGCATGGCCCGGGGCGGGAAACGGGCATTTGCGCGCAGGGGGGAGAGGTACTATGTCGTGCGCCTCAACCCACCCGGAGGCGCCATGACCACCCCGGACGATACCGTCCTGCCGTTCCAGCTGCCGCGCGCCAACACGCGGGGCAGGGTCGTGCGGCTGGACCGGACGCTTCAGAACATCCTGGACCAACACCGCTACCCGACGGCGGTCTCGGCCCTGGTGGCGGAGGCCGTGCTTATAACGGCGCTGGTCGGAGCCGCGGTCAAGCTGCGCTGGAAGTTATCGCTTCAGGTGCGGGGCGACGGGCCTGTGCGGCTGATCGCAACCGATTGGTATGCGCCAGAGGAGGACGGTCAGCCCGCAAGGATACGGGCCTATGCAGGGTTCGACCGCGGCGAGGTTGCGTCGATGCGCGCCACGCCCTTCAGGATGCTGGGCGAGGGTGTTTTCGGCCTGACGATCGATCAGGGACCCGACATGCGGCCCTATCAGGGGGTGACGCCCCTGTCGGGAACCTCGCTGGCCGCGTGCGCCGAGACGTACTTTGCCCAGTCGGAACAGCTGGCGACGCGGATCCTGACGGTGTCGGGGGAGGCGACCGAGCCTGGTCAGCCCAGCGTCTGGCGTGCGGGTGGCATGATCCTGCAGCAGATGCCGTCTGACGGGGGCATCGTTCCCGACGCGCCATCAGGGTTGGACGGGCTGATGACCGCAGATGACGTCGCCAACATGGGCGACGGGGCCGAGGACTGGGCGCGCGTCAACATCCTGGCGGAGACCGCGGAGGCACACGAGCTGGTCGGTCCCCATGTGAGCCCGGAGGCATTGTTGACGCGGCTGTTCCACGAGGAGGGCCCGGTGGTCTTTGATGCCCAGCCAGTGGTCTTCGGCTGCACCTGCTCGGCTGAGCGGGTCGAGGCCGCAATGTCAGGCTACACGGCCGCGGAATTGGCCAGCATGACGACGGAGGACGGCACCCTAACGGCGGACTGCCAGTTCTGCGGCGCGCACTACGCATTCGACCCGGCGACCTTGGGGACCGATGCGACATGAGGCCCCGGCCCCGAGAACGCTTCGGTTGAACGCCCGACGGCCCCAGAGCACCCAGCTGTCTGCCGCGCGGCAAACGCCTGCTCTCAACCCAGATCGCTGAAGAAGCGGTGCTCCGGAGACTGTCCGGGATGCCGAACTACTGCTTGGTTTGCCCGGCGCTATCGTCTTCGACAGAAAGCAGATCCGGAGCATCGGCGGTTGTCTTGATCGAAGCGAAAACCGCAAACAGAACCAGACCCCCGCCAATCAACGTAGCGACGGTCGGAATCTCCAGGAAGATGATGAAGGCCAGAATGGGGGCCAAGGGAACTTCCAGCGCGACAATCAGCGCCGTCTGGCCCGACGGGACACGCTTCGCGCCTTCGGCCAGTGTTACCGATGCAATAGCGAACAGCAGACCGAACGCGGCAAGCACGAGGATCTCAAAGGGCGCTGTGTGGAACGGCGATCCAAAGATCAGGGACGGCGGCACAAGCAACAGCGATTGAAGGACAGACGGACCCGCGCCGGGCGTGTCGGGGAACTTGCGGTAGATGACCATGATCGTGGCCATGGCCGTGGTCATAGCAAGCGCCAGACCGTCGCCCTGCAGGCTGATCTGCCCAAGCGAACCGGATACGATGATACCGACGCCGACCAGCGCCAAGATCGACCCGACGAGCGTTCTGGCCGTGATGCGTTCTCCGATCGCCGCCCACGCGAGAACGGCTGCGATCAACGGGGCCACCGCATAGATGAAAGAGACGTTCGCGATCGACGTCAGCTTGAATGCGGGGATGAATGCCGCGGTGCCAAGTGCACCGATGACCCCGACTGCCCAACCGCTTTTTCCCATCTCGAAGACGTTTCGCTGGAACGAGCGTTGCGAGATCGTCCACCCGGTCGTGAAGCCGGCAGCGAACACACCGCGCCAAAAGATGACCGACCATGCGCTAGCAACGACCCCTTTGGTGAAGATGCCAGCCGTGCTGTACGTGACGGCTGCCGCTACAAGCAGCAGAAGACCGACAGAGTACTGTGATCGTGTCGCCCCGGCCATCGCAACCTCTATGAATGAAGAAAGCTCATCTGTTATCGTTGATTGGCACTTCGTGGAAAGTTCCCAAATGCTCAATAAGTGGACAATGATCTGGATTGACCTCACTAGACAAACGAGAATGTCTGGTGCTCTGGATTAAAAAATATATTGTATGTGAATGGTAAGATCGATCATGCCGCTCAACGCCTTGCGCGCCTTCGAGGCGGCAGCTCGGCATCAGAGCTTCAAGCGTGCTGCGGATGAGCTGTCCGTGACACCCGCTGCTGTGAGTCATCAGATCAAATCCCTGGAACAGCGTGTGGGCGTGCCGCTGTTCGTTCGGATGACCAGAGCGCTACGCCTCACCGATGCGGGCAGGGGGGCTCTGCCACTTGTCTCGCAAGGTCTGGACCGTCTGGCAGAGGCCGTAGACCTCATCAAAGAACATGCCCGTGACGATCTGCTCACGATCAGTGTCAGCCCGTCGTTCGGATCGATGTGGCTTGTGCCGCGGCTCGATCAGTTCCGCCAGTTGCATCCCGATGTCGAGATCCGTCTCGACGGCACGGACCGACTGGTAAACGTCGGTCTGGGCGAGGCGGACGTTGCGATACGATACGGTCCTGGCGGCTACACGGGTGTCCAGAGTGATGTGTTGTTCAGCCAGCGCAACACGCCCGTTTGTAGCCCGGATCTGCTTTCGGGCGACATCGCTTTGCATCGGCCCGAGGATCTCGCACATCACACCCTGCTGCACATCGACTGGAAAGACGCCGAGGCAAGCTGGCAGATGTGGCTTCTTGCGGCGGGCCTCTCACAGATCGACGGCATTCGAGGTCCAAGGTTTAGTGAGGAAAGCATGGCCGTGCAGGCCGCACTTGACGGTCACGGTGTCGCCCTCGTCGGCGATAGGCTGATTGCGGATCATCTGGCGTCAGGCCGCCTCGTGCGTCCTTTCGACAGGAGCCTGAGCACCCCACTGTCGTTTTCGTATCATCTGCTCAGCGCCAAAGACGGTGCCCTTCCGGCAAAAGTCGCTGCCTTCCGCAACTGGCTCCTTGGAGAAGCTTCGACCGCCGTGCATGAGCGCAACAAGGCATGAAGAACCCACATTGCAAGCTGCCCGGCTGACCCGGGTGTCAAAAACGTCCGATCACGAGCGGAACAATAGCTGCGATCAGCACGATTGCCGCCCCGACATTGAACACAACCGCGAACTTTTGACGGCGCAGAAACGTTTGAAGAAAGGCACCGCCGCTGGCCCAGATCAGCAGAGTGACGCCTGCTGCAAACGCCAGTGTCAGTGCAGCGATCAGGATGTCTGCCGAAGTGCTGTCGCTTGGCAGATACGTGACCGTCGCACCCGTTGTGACAGCCCAGGCCTTGGGGTTTATCCACTGAAAAGTGACACCAGCCCAGAAACCAACCGGTGGCTGGCTGGATTCCTGATCCCTGATCCGGCCGCTCATTGCGATCCTGAGAGCGATCCACAACAGGAAACCTGCGCCCGCAAGTGTCATTGCGATCTGAAGCTTCGGGGACGTGGCAATCACTGCGCCCAACCCCGCACCAACCGAAGCAATCTGAAGGGCGGAGCCAATGGCAATTCCTGCGATCAGCGGCATCGCACCAAGCAGGCCCGCCCGCGCTGCCGCCGTGAGGACCATCATGTTGTTCGGACCCGGCGTCACTGTCATGACAAGGCAAAAGACAAGGAACGGGATCAGTATGGCGAAATCCGTCATCCCTGCGCCTCGGTGTTTGGGCCTTTGAGAGTTCGCGTCGACCCCGGCGCACTGGCAAAGGCCCAGATGCCAACCGCGACCAGCAAGACGCCAACACCCGTCAGCATGGAAAGCGGCTCACCAAGCAGCACGAAACCACCCAGAACCGTCAGAGCGGGAACCACAGCACCGCTGACAGCGGCGACACTGGCTCCAAGATGCTGGATGGCGGCCCCATACGCGGCCAGCCCCAAAAGCCCGGCCAACACGCCTTGGGCTGCGATCTGCAGCGCAATGTCCGGAGCCGCGGCGCCTAGAAGCCTGGTGTAGGGCAGGGTCATCCAGAGTGGTGTGATCAGAACTGCCGACCAGAAACAGATGAGCGCCGCACCATGCCAGGGATCCAATCCACTCTGACGAAAAGCGACCGTGTAGACCGCCCAAAGGGCTCCGGCCGAAAGGAACAGGGCATCGCCAAACAAAACATTTGGTCCACCAGAGGAGTTCGAGAGCGCCGACCCGACCACGCAGGCGGTGCCGAGAACGATGATGCCGAGGCTGATAACGGATCCTTTGCTGAAACGCTCGCCGAGGACGGTGACACTTAGCAGCGCCACGAAGACCGGCATCGACCCTGGCAGGAGCGCACCCATGTGGCTGACCGGTGCGAACTGTGCACCAGCCATACCCAACAACCCAAACGGCAAGCCACCGCCGACAACGATCAGCACTAGACTCCAGATCGGCGCCGTCGCCGGCAGAACTCCCTTGCGCATCAAGACCGGCGACAAGGCGATGGCGGGGATCACATAGCGCAGAAGTGCCAGATCAATCGGGGTCAATGCGGTCGTAACCCCGAACCGGGTCGCCAATTGCCACGAGGCCCCGATCAGGACCGTCGCGATCCAGGCAAGAACGCCCACGCCATAGTTTAGTTTCGCGCTATCCGGCATGGGCAAGTCGCGCAATCGCGTCGAAGGGCTCTTGCAGGCCGTTCTGCCAAACGGTTAACGGGCCAAAAGCCTCTCTACCGTGCGGTGTTGACCAGTCGGTTTCCGGAACCTCTGGCACGATCCCGTGCGGATTGTTGTCGGTGTCGTTGAGAAAGTAGCCCTGCAGGTTGGCCCTAAAGTTGACCGTTCTTGCAACGCCAGGCCAAGTATACACGTCGCGGGCGTAGGCCCAGAGTGCGGGGTAGTCGACAAGCCGTCGTCGCGTGCACCGAAACAGCGGAACATAGACGGCATCGAAACGCACAAGCGTTGCGAACAGGAACAAGTCGGCTTCGGTGACCTGCGCACCGAACAGGCATCTTTGATGTGTCAAGACGTCCTCAAGCCGGTCGAGCGTCGCGTAGACGTCCGCAACTGCGGCCCGGTAGGCCTCCTGCGACGTGGAAAACCCTGCACGGTAGACTGCGTTCGCAAGCCCATCGTAGTTGCGAGCATTCAACGCGTCGATCTCGCTGGCTTGTTCATCGGGAGCAAGGCGCCAATCGGGTCCCAGCATGTCCAACGCGCGCGCTATCGTTGCACTGTCGTTTGACAGGATCACCTGCGCGTCAGCATCCCAAAGCAGCGGTACGGTCGCGCGGCCCGTGTAGCGCGCATCGGTCGCGCGATAGAGCTGGTGGACGTGGCGGACCGGCGCGACCCCGACATTCGGCGGGTTTGCGCCTGTCACCGCATATCCCTCCACCCGGGGCCCGCCAGCAACCGTCAACGGAATGCTCCGCAGGTCCTTCACGGCGCGGGTGAGCGTTGCGCGATGTGACCAAGGGCAACTCAACGACGCAACAAGGAGGGGCGTCGGCTTCTCGCTGAACCGCTTCGCCAGACGTGCGGCGGGCAGGGCGGGAAGAGCTGACGGCTCCCGCCTGAAAGCACCATCGTCTTGGGTTCGATCGATATCCGTGTGCCAGACGCCGTTGATAAGCATTCCCATAGCGTTTCCTCCTGCAACGCTAGGCTAACGCGGCCTGCAGAGGATATCTGTTCTCAAATGAAGGCGTTTCGGTCTAACATCGTCACCATGCGTGACCTGCCTCTCACTCTGCTGCGCGCGCTGGCGGCGGTCTATGACACCGGGGGCATTCGGCCTGCCGGGCGGCGCTTGGGGGTTCAGCATTCGGCCATCAGCCGCGCCCTGCGCGATCTGGAAGCCTGGCTGGGGATCCCGATATTCGAGAAGCGGGATGGCCAACGAACACTGGCGTTCACCGCAGAGGGTGCATCCTTGGGCAAGGCAGCTCTGATGGCGCTGTTGGAGCTGGACAACGCTGTTCAAAAGACGCGTGAGGGGTCCAACGCAAACTCGGTGACCATCGCGACAACGCCGTCTTTCGCCATGCGCTGGCTATTGCCGCGGCTACCGATGTTGACCGAGACGCTTCCGAAGACTGAAGTGTCCATCATCGTCGATCAGGCACGCAAGAGCCCCGTCGCATCGGGGGCCGATCTGAACATCCGTATGGGATCTCGACCGACCGACGCGCCAGATCCACTCCCGCTCATGGACGAACAGGTCTTCCCGGTCATCGCGCCGCGACTCTGGGAGAAGCTTGGCAAGCCATCAAAGGTTTCTGACCTCCAAGGCCTCCCTCTCCTCCACGATCGCGATCCTGCAACGTCCTGGGCGACATGGCGGGTGAAGATGGGGCCGGGGCAGCTAGATGTGCGCCGCGGTCCGCGTCTTACCTCGTCGGACCTGATCCTGCGTGCAGCGGAACAAGGCCAGGGCGTTGCGCTGGCGCGCGGGCGACTGGCGAAAGATAGCCTGGATGATGGCACACTTGTCCGCCCATTCGGGGACGCCGAGATCGATCTCGGCACCAACTACTGGATCATCACCAACCCTGACACCGGCGCTCGGCGCGTGGTGCGGGCGGTGATCGAATGGCTGCTGGCGGAGGCGGAACAGTGCGATCGAGTGACCACGGTAGCGAACTCTCATTGAGCAGATCAATGCAGTGAGCGATTGGACTGCCCTACCGGACCGGTGAATTCTTGGCGAAGTACCGATGGCCCCTATGCGCCCAGGCTATCGTGAAACTTCGGCTTGGCACGAACCGAGACGGGATCAAGCACATCTCAATGCGCCTGGAAACCGATCAGGTTCAGGTGGGAACGGCACCAACTGTGACGGGTGCGATAGTGTCCCTGATGTAGTCCCGCATGTCGATCATCGCCTTGCCGGAAGCGTGACCCTTGGCGGTGATCATGGCAATCTGGCAATGGATCGCCGGGACAAACGGGCGCCAGATGACACCGTCGGAGAGGTTTGCCTTTCCGTTCAGCGGATCGACGATTGCGATCGAATGCCGTTCTGCAACGAGGTTCCGTGCAATCGCGAAGAAGTAGCTCTTTGCGCTCAGTTGCGCCGGCGTATTGGTCTCGGAGAGCAGCGCGTCGAGGGAGCGGTCGACTTCGTGTTCGCCCGTGATGCCGATGATCGAGCACCCATGCAGATCCTGCGGGGTAATCTGCGAGCGCGCGGCAAGCGGATGGTCGGCACGCATGATACAAACGCATTCCATCTCGAAGATCTCGGCCTCCAGACCTGCGACCGGGACGGGCGTGTCGATCATCCCGATATCAATCTGGCGACCGCTGACCCACGAGGCGATCTGTCTGGAGCTATGGACCCGGATGTCGGCATGAATGTTCGGGTTCTTCTGCTGGAACGCAGCGACGATACCGGGCAGCACGTTGATCGCGAGCACCCCGTTTGTCGCTATGCTGATCCCGCCCACGGCCCCGGACAGGATATCCGCCGCCCGTTGTTCAATCCGGCCCATCGCGCGGAGACCCTGTTCCACCTCTGGATGCAGGTGCAGGGCCTCACTGGTTGGCACAAAGAACCCTCGGTCACGGTGGAAGAGCCGGAATCCAAGCGTAGTCTCCAGCTTGCTGAGCGCGATGCTGACTGCCGGTTGCGAGAGGTTCAGACGCTCGGCGGCTCGCGAGACAGAGCCCGCTTCGATCAGCGCGTTGAAGACCTGCAGATGCCGGATCGTTAGCCGCATGGCCGCGCTTCCTGGATCCTTGGTATAAAGAAATCGAATACGAAATTAATCGCAATTAAATTGCTGTAATGCGGGGCAGCTCGTAGCGTCAAGTGGGGATGGGGCTCAGGGGGGCCGCAGCTTATCTCGAAGAGGTGTCTCGTTTGGGCGCAGAGGCAAAGAAGGCCGCTTGGCAACCTGGGCCATTCACGGCTGACTGTCTGCACCGGCCATACTGGCTGGACAACTTGCCGCCGCCGCCTGCAATCTCAGGCGCTCCTCCTTCCAGCGTCGATGTTGCGATTATTGGGTCGGGCTACACCGGGTTGAACGCCGCGATTGCGGCAGCGCGCGGTGGCCGGTCGACCCTGGTTCTTGATGCCGAAGACCCAGGCTGGGGCTGTAGCACGCGCAATGGTGGGCAGGTGAGCACTAGTGTTAAGCCCTCGCTTGCTCATCTGACGCGGCGGTTCGGCCCAGAACGCGCCAAAGCGATCCGAACCGAAGGCGAGCAGGCGCTGGATTGGTTGGATGCGTTCATCGCCGAGGAGTTGATCGACTGCGACTTCAGGCGCGCCGGGCGCTTCCATGCAGCCCACACACCGGCGCACTACGAAGAGATCTGCGGTCTCGCGAAAGAGATGGTGCATACCGAAAACGTCGAGGCGCATGCTGTACCGCGCTCCGAGCAACGGCGGGAACTGGGATCGGACGTCTATCACGGCGGCGTCGTCTTCCCCCGTCATGCCGCACTTGATCCCGGCAAGTATCACCGCGGTTTGCTCAAGGTCGCATTGGAAGCCGGCTCCGAGGTCGTCGGACAGTGCCCAGTGTCCGCTGTGCTTCAGGACCATGACGGGTTCTTGCTGAAGACATCCAAGGGCGACGTGCGGGCACGTGATGTGATCATTGCCACAAACGGATACACGTCCGGGCTCACGCCTTGGCTGCAGCGCCGCGTCTTGCCGATCGGGAGCTACGTGATTGCCACCGAACCGCTTCCGTCGGCGCTGATGGATGAGCTGTTCCCCACGGACAGAGTCGCCAGCGACACCTGCAAGGTTGTCTACTATTACCGGCCATCGCCCGACCGGACCCGCGTGCTGTTCGGCGGACGCGTCTCGGCGCGCGAGACTGACACGGTCGTCAGCGGAGCAAAGCTATATGCGGATATGTGCCGGATCTTCCCTCAGTTGACGGACTACCGGGTTTCGCACTCTTGGATGGGTTTTGTTGCGTACACTTTCGATCAGCTCGCACATATCGGCACCCACGACGGCGTGCGTTATGCGATGGGGTACTGCGGGTCTGGTGTCTCGATGGCAAGCTATCTGGGGATGCGGCTGGGTCAACAGGTGCTGGGTCTGGCCGAGGGACGCACTGCGTTCGACAACCTCCCGCACCCGACCAGACCCTTCTATCGGGGAAAGCCGTGGTTCTTGCCTGCGGCGGTTGCTTGGTACCGGCGCAAGGATCGGATCGAATATCAGCGCGCAGCACGGGAGGTGGCGTAGAGTGAAGACCGGGCTGCGGTCGCCGCGCGGTCTGGGACGACGACATGGCGGGGACGGGGCACTCTGAAGGGTGGCGCCGCGCACAACACGGAGGACAGACATGAAACACTTGATTGGGCTGACACTAGCCGCAGGACTTACGTCCATGGCAGCATTTGCCGCGGACAAGACCGTGACCATCGCCTCATGGGGCGGATCGTATCAGGAAGCGCAGAGCAAAGCGCTGTTCGAGCCCGCGTCCGAGGCAACTGGTGTTGTCGTCAAGCAGGAAACCTATGGCGGCATGTCGGATGTCCGGCTGCAGGTGTCGTCGGGGGCGGTCACACTCGACATCGTGTCCAGCGGGTCCGGGTCGGCGGCGCGAGCTGCCGCTGAAGGCCTTTTGGAGAAACTGGACTATTCCATCATCGATGTCTCCGAGTTCTATCCGACGCTCAAGACGGACTACTGCGTCGGCGGCGACGTGTTCTCGACCGTCTTTGCCTACAACACCGAGACTTTCCCGAGTGACGGACCGCAAACCTGGGCCGACTTTTGGGACGTTGAAAAGTTCCCCGGAACGCGGGCCTACCGTTCAAAGGTTGCCGGAGCACTTGAGCCTGCGTTGATGGCGGATGGCGTTGCTCCGGAGGATGTCTACACGGTCCTCGACAGCGAGGAAGGCATCGAGCGTGCACTGAACAAGATCCGCGAGCTCAAGCCCAATATCGCGGTCTTCTGGTCATCCGGCGCTCAACACGCCCAGCTCATGAAGGACGGCGAGGTTGACATGACCACCGGCTGGAATGGCCGCTTTGACAACGCAAAGAAGGATGGCGCCAAAGTCTCCTACAGCTTTAACCAGGCGCTGTTGGACTATGACTGCTTCGCGATCCCAAAGGGTGCACCGAACAAAGATGTCGCCATGGCATTCCTAGCCGAGATCTCGAAGGCCGAATACCAGGACGATCTCCCCAAGTTCATCACCTACGGGCCGACGAACAAGGCAGCCTACGAGACCGGTGCAATTGACGCGGCGACGGCAGCGGCATTGCCCTCGTCGCCAGAGAATGCCGCGCTGCAGCTCCCTGTTTCGCTGGACTGGTACGCCAAGTGGGAAACCATTGCGGACGAGATGTATCAGGAAATGCTGACCGAGTGATCGGAAGAGCAATCGACCACGCCACAGGCCGAACCCTGGCCTGTGGCACACTATTTGGGGAACACTGATTTGGCGAATGACACACAAGGCGCCCTGCCGATCGCTGTTAGGAACGTCACCAAGACGTACGGCAAGGTCTTCGCGCTGGACGATGTGTCGCTGGACGTCGCAAGCGGTGAGTTTCTGACGTTGCTGGGGCCGTCAGGCTCGGGAAAGACAACCTTGCTGATGGTTCTGGCGGGGTTCACGCGACCCGACCGGGGCAGCCTGAAGTTTGGCGACCACGAGGTCATTCGCAAACCGCCGCATTTGCGCGATGTGGGCATGGTCTTCCAGAACTACGCCTTATTTCCGCACATGACCGTCGTCGGAAACGTCGGCTATCCACTGCGGATCCGGAAGACGCCCAAGGCCGAGGCGGCGAAGCGGATCGAACGTGCGTTGGAGACAGTTCAACTCGGCGGATATGGTGACAGGCAGATCAACCAGCTCTCCGGTGGACAACGCCAGCGCGTGGCGCTTGCCCGGGCCATCGTCTTCGAACCCCGGATCCTGCTGATGGACGAGCCGCTTTCTGCGCTCGACAAGAAGCTCCGGGACCGGATGCAGATCGAACTTCGTCACCTGCATGAGCAGTTGGGCATGACGACGGTCTACGTGACCCATGATCAGCGCGAAGCGCTGACCATGTCGGACCGTATCGCGGTGGTGAACCATGGCCGGATCATGCAGCTGGCAACACCTCAGGAGCTGTATGATCAGCCCGCCAACCGCTTCGTCGCCGACTTCATCGGGGATTCCGCTTTCCTTCCAGTCAGGCGCGACGGTGACCAGCTCCACGCCGGTGGAGTAGCCCTGAAACTTTCACGCCCGCTGCCCGCTGCTGAGAACCTTCTACTGATGGTGCGGCCGGAGCGGCTGAAACTTGGCGCAACCGGCCACGGCGACGAGAACCTGTTCGACGCTACGGTGTCCGAGATCGTCTACCAGGGCGACAGCTACCTGCTGTACGCCCGTCTGACCGTTGGGGATGGGGCCGAGATAAGCCTGCGCGGCGCGGTCAGGGACGGCACCGTGTCAGGCCTGCCCAAGGCTGGCGAACCGGTCCGCCTGGCACTTTCCGCAGCCGACACCCTGATCATCTCGGGCGACGACGCATGACCGCGCTGGTCCATGACAATGCGGCCGGCCTAAGACGCGATAGGCAGATCGAGCGCCTGAAGCTGTTCGGCCTCAGTTCGCCAGCCATCCTGTTGGTCCTCGTGATCCTCGTCGTCCCCGTGGGTTGGCTCTTCTACCTGTCGTTCATTGGGGCCGACGGCAGCTTCTCGCTTGAAAACTACGAGCGGATGATCGCGCGCAAGTCGTATACCCGGATCTTCATCACGACGTTCCAAGTGAGCGTCCTGACGACCGGTCTGTGCATTCTGATCGGCTACCCGCTGGCCTACTTCATGTCGCAACTGCCACGGCACTGGGCGAACCTGTGCCTGATCACGGTGCTGCTGCCCTTCTGGACGTCTCTGCTGGTCCGGACCTATGCGTGGCTGGTGCTGCTGCAGAAACGAGGGCTGGTCAACGATTGGGCGATCTCGGCGGGGCTGTGGGAAGAGCCGATCAAGATGGTCCACAACATGACGGGCACCCTGATCGGCATGGTCCACATCATGCTGCCGTTCCTGATTCTGCCGGTCTACAACGCCATGTGCGCGATTGATCGTGACTATATGAAAGCGGCCTCGAACCTTGGCGCGAGCCCGCGTAGAGCATTCTGGACCGTGTTCTTCCCGCTGACGACGCCTGGCCTCTTCGCTGGTTCGCTGATGGTTTTTGTCCTGTGCCTGGGGTTCTTCGTGACTCCCGCAGTTTTGGGCGGCGGCCGGGTCATCATGGTGTCGATGAAGATCGTGTCGAACATCGAGCTCTTCGTAAACTGGGGGGCGGCCAGCGCGCTCGGTGTCGTTCTGCTAGTCGTGACGGTCGCGATCCTGTGGTTTGCGTCTCGCTTCCTGAAGCTCGACAACATCGCAGGAGGCAACCACTGATGTCCTGGTTCAGCAGTCCTGCCTCCGAAACGCAAGTGACCCATGGTCAGCGGATCTGGTTGTATCTGTTCTCCGGGATCACGATGATCCTGCTGGTCGTCCCGACCCTTATCGTGGTGCCGATGTCCTTCTCGGCCTCGCAATATCTCGAGTTCCCGCCCGAGACTTGGTCGCTGCGCTGGTACGACAGCTACTTCAACTCGGATGAATGGATGAACGCCACGGCGACCTCGCTGAAGGCGGCGGTACTGACCATGCTGGTCGCAACACCGCTTGGCGTAGTTGCGGCCTATGGGCTGCACACATCCGGCGTCCCATTCGTCCGGGCGGCGTTCGTGCTCCTGATCACACCGATGATGGTGCCCGTGGTCCTGATCGCCATCGGAGCGTTCTACGCCTATGTCCAGCTTAGCCTAATCTACACATTGTCCGGTCTGGTGCTGGCGCACACGATCCTTGCGCTTCCGCTGGTGCTGATCGTCACCGGGTCGGCGCTAAAGAGCTACGACATGAACCAGGAACTTGCGGCACGCAGCCTGGGCGCGCCGCGCTGGAAGGCGTTTCTGACCGTCACGCTACCACAGATCCGTTTTGCGGTGGTGACATCGGCGCTGCTGTCGTTTCTGACCTCGTTCGATGAAGTCGTGATCGCGATGTTCATTTCCGGCGGAGACAACCCGACCCTCACGCGGAACATGTTCAACGCACTGCGCGATCAGATCGATCCCACCATCGCCTCGATTTCCACAATCATGGTCCTGCTGACCACGTTCCTGATAGTTCTTGCCCAGCTGTTTGGACGGGGCAGCAGCAAGTAACGTGGAGGCCTACGACTACATCATCGTTGGCGCGGGATCGGCGGGATGCGCGCTGGCCTACCGCCTGACCGACAGTGGCCGCCACCGCGTCCTGCTGCTGGAAGCGGGGGGCCGCGACCGGAGCGTTTGGGTCCACATGCCCATCGGGTACGGCAAGACCTATTACGACGAGCGGATCAACTGGAAGTACATGACCGAACCGGAACCCGGCCTGGGCGGCAATCGCAGCTATTGGCCCCGTGGCAAGGTGCTGGGGGGCTCCAGCTCGATCAACGCCATGGTCTATGTCCGCGGACATCCACGGGACTACGACGACTGGGCGGAAGTTGCACCGGGCTGGGGTTGGGACGATGTCGCGCCGGTCTTCAAACGAATGGAGGATTGGTCCGGGGAGGCCAGCGACTGGCGCGGCAAAGGGGGGCCAGTATCAGTGTACGATGTCGCTTCCGACATCCATCCCCTCACCCGTACCTATCTGAAAGCTGCGGAGCAGAACGCCATCGCCGTCAATCCTGACTACAACGGTGCCGAAATGGAGGGAGCCACCTGCTATCAGATCACCACGAAGGGTGGTCTGCGGGCGTCGGCCGCTCGAGGTTACCTGTGGCCTGCCAGACAGAGGCACAACCTGCGGGTCGAGACCCGCGCGCACGCCACCCAGATCTTGTTCGAAGGCAAACGCGCAGTCGGTGTCGAGTACCGGCAGAACGGTCAACTCCGCCAAGCTCGGGCAGGGGAGGTGATCTTGTCCGGCGGCGCGATCAACTCGCCCCAGATCCTGCAGCTTTCCGGCATAGGACCAGGCGATCTGTTGCAGCAGCACGGCATTCCATTGGTTTGCGCCTCGCCGCAGGTTGGCGAAAATCTCCGGGATCACCTGGGTCTCGACCATCTCTTCCGGGCGAACGTCCCGACCCTGAACCAGGAACTGGGCCCGTGGCTCGGCAAACTGCGTGCTGGGATGCGTTACCTGCTGACCAGACGCGGCCCGCTGTCGCTCAGCCTCAACCAGGGCGGCGGCTTTGTGCGGGTGATGCCCGATGCAACCAGACCTGATGCCCAGCTCTACTTCTCGCCTGTCAGCTACACCCGTGCGCCGCCTGGTACGCGCCCGTTGATGAACCCCGATCCGTTCCCGGGTTTCTTGCTTGGCTTCAACCCGTGCAAACCGACAAGTAAGGGCCACGTACATATCCGTGCGCCAGACCCCGATGTGGCACCGGAGCTACGCGCCAACTACTTGAACACGGAGCATGATCGCCGAATGATGGTGGCGGGCGTTCGGTTCCTGCGCAAGATTTCGGAGGCACCTGCGCTGAGCGCCGTCATCGATCACGAAATCGAACCCGGGCCAGACGTCCAGTCTGATGACGAGATCGCGGACTTCGCGCGCGCCAAGTCCTGGACAGTGTTCCATCAATGCGGAACTTGTCAGATGGGCCGGGATGTTGCGACTTCAGTTGTCGATGCGCGTCTTCGGGTCCACGGCACCGAGCGACTTCGTGTCGTAGACGCGTCGGTGTTTCCCGGCATCCCCACTGGAAATACGAACGCGCCTGCGATGATGGTTGGCGAACGGGCATCGGACCTGATCCTGGAAGACGCAAAGCGATAGATCCCCTGAAAGGGCACGCATGAAACTATCGAGCATTGAGACGTTCTGCACCCAAGACGTCGGCTTCGTCCGCGTGACAGCCGAGAACGACGCGCAGGGATGGGGCCAAGTGTCGACCTACCACTCCGACATCACGGCCCAAGTGCTACACCGGCAGGTCGCACCTTGGATCCTGTGGCAGGACACGACGGATCTGGATGATCTGCTGGATCTGGTCACCGAGCACGAGCACAAGTTCCCAGGATCTTACCTGCGCCGGGCGATCGGCGGGGTGGATACGGCGATCTGGGATCTGCGCGGCAAGCTCGCGGGCAAGCCTGTGGCCGAGCTTCTGGGCGGCAGTGCCGGGCCCATCCGGGCCTATGCCTCGTCCATGAAACGCGACATCACGCCGGCGGACGAGGCCGCGAGGTTGAAGCACTTGCGCGACACCAAAGGTTTCGATGCCTTCAAGGTTCGGGCGGGGGCTGAGGTCGGGCGCAATCAGGACGAATGGCCAGGGCGAACCGAGGAGATTATTCCCTTGATGCGCCGGGAACTCGGACACGAAGTCGACCTGCTTATCGACGCCAACAGTTGCTATTCGCCCGATCAAGCCATCAAAGTTGGCCATATCCTCCAGGACAACGGCTTCTGTCACTTCGAGGAACCATGCCCCTATTGGGAACTGGAGCAGACGAAAAAGGTCACCGACGCGCTGGATTTGGATGTGACCGGCGGCGAGCAAGACTGCGATCTGCCAACCTGGCGGCGGATGATCGATATGCGGGCAGTCGACATCGTGCAACCGGACATTCTTTACCTCGGCGGGATCTGCCGAACGCTCCGCGTTGTCCAAATGGCCAAGGCCGCAGGCCTGCCAGTGACACCACACTGCGCCAACCTCTCGCTGGTGACACTGTTCACCATGCATCTGCTCCGGGCGATCCCAAACGCAGGCAAGTACCTAGAGTTTTCGATCGAAGGTGAAGACTACTATCCGTGGCAGGATGGCCTCTTCGTTGCATCACCGTACGAGATTGAAGACGGCCATGCCCGCGTGACGGACGCGCCTGGATGGGGCGTCGAGATCGACCCGGATTGGCTTGCCAGATCGTCCTACAGCATCACCGAGTAGGTGAGCCGGTTCTAGTTGGCCGATACCCAAAAACCCTGCGACACCGCTTTGTTTACAACCGGGTACGAGGTTCCAACATGTAAGGATTCCCTTTAGTCAGGCACTATGGATTCAGGTTCGGGATTTGCGGCACTGCTTGCCCAAACGGGTCAGACGAACGATCTGGCTGACTGCTGGTCAGGACTCTGCGGTGCCTTGTCGGACTTCGAGATCGATCGCGTTCTCTACGCTCGCAAGCCATTGGCTGATCACCGCACGTTTCACAACCGCTTCCGACTGACCTGGTTCTCTACCTATGGCGAGCAAGCGGACAGTCTGTTCATTGAGAAAGGTGGCTATGTCACCAGCCAGACCATCCGTTGGGCGCTGGACAACGCAGGGGCCGTGAGCTGGCGGGTGAACCGGGATCGCTACCTCCTGGGAAAGATGTCTGGTCAGGAAGAGGCCGTTCATCTGCGGATGCGCGAACTGGGTCTGTTGGCCGGGATCACCTACGCGAACCCGATCCTGTCGAACGCGGTCCGCTCGGGCTTTGGACTGTGCTTCAGGGAAGGGCTGGATCAGGACGATGCAGACCATATCTGGTCAGAAGAGGCGACCCGCATCATTCCGTATCTACAGCTGTTCGAACTGGCGGCGTCTCAGATGCGGAACGTGTCGCAAGGACAGATCCTTACGGCACGGCAGATTGATATCCTGCGGTTGACTGTAGACGGCAAGACAACCGGCGAGATTGCCAGCCTTCTGGCTGTCCACAGACGCACAGTCGAGGAACACCTCCGGTCCATCCGCGATCGACTGGGCGTTACGACCACCCTTCAGGCAGCGGTGATTGCCACACAGCAGGGCCAGATCTGACGGTGTGATTCCACAGTTTACGTTCACGGCAGATCTCGAGAAAGCTGAGCGACACGTCTGGAACGCCCAAGAGAAGGGTCCTCCATGGAATCATTGCTCGTTCTTGTCGGCTTGCTCATCGTGGCGGGCCTGATCTGGGCTTTCGTGGCGCCGATCTACCTTCTGATTTCAAACAACAGGCTTGCCCGCAGGGTCGAGCAGCTTGAAGCGCATCTGTCTGCGGCAGATCCAGGCTTCAAACCGTCATCTGATCCTTTTGCGATACCATCAAGTCTCAGTGGATCCGCCGAGCAATCACGGCCATCCGCATCGGCTGGCGTGATATCGACCAGTGACCCACAGGAAGATGCCGAAAGTGATGCAGGCTCTGCAGAAGAGAAACCGGCAGCGCCTCCGGGACAGAATTACGTCTTCACCGATGAGAACAAGGCTCTGTTGAAGAGCTGGCTCGCCCAGAACTGGGTCTCGGTCGTGGCGGTACTGTCGCTGACGTTCGCCGGGATCTTCTTCGTGCGCTATGGGATCGAGCACGGACTGCTGCCGCCGGGTTTGCGTGTCGCATGCGGTCTCGCGTTGGGTGCCGCCCTGATCTTTGCCGGAGAGCGCCTGCGCCGCATCGGGGGCTCCGGCCCCGGAACGTTGGGCGATCTGCTGCCAGGCACGTTGTGCGTCGGTGGCATTGTAAGCCTTTACTCCGCAGTCCTGGGCGCGCGGCTCCTGTACGATCTTATTGGTGCAGGTATGTCGTTTGCAGGTCTCGCAGGCGTTGCCGTGATCTCAGTTGTGCTGGGACTGCCGCACGGGGCTTTCCTCACGATCATGGGTATCGGATGTGCTGTTCTTGCACCCTTTGTTATCGGGGGCGAGGCGGACGACGTAAGCGGACTGTTCTACTATTTCGCGCTGATCGGCTTCGTTGCCCTGATCACGGACAGTGTCTCGCGCACGGCCTGGGTTTCAACGCTTGGACTGGGCATGGTCTATCTTGGCGCCAGCCTGCTGTATGTTGCTACCCCTGATGTCGAACTGCATCTCCTGGCTTTCGGTGGGCTCATCAGCGCCGGGACAATGACGATCCCGTTGCAGTCGATGAGACCCAGCTTTGACGGCGGGATGACGTTCTCTCACTTTCACCGAAGAGGACCCGCCGAAGCGGCGGGCTTCCCGACCCGGCTGGCGATGGGCGGTATTGTCGGTCTGATCGCGATTTCGGTCATCATCGCCGGGCAAAGCTCTGCTGCATTCTGGGCCGCACTTGCTGCACTTGCCCTGCTGATGGTGGTGCTGGCGTTCTGGCTGGAGACACCGGTGCTGGACGACGCCGCGCCGCTGGTCCTTGCAGCGATGCTCGGGATCATTGCCTTGAACGGGTATTTCGACCTCGACGTTGCCTTTTCGTTCAGAACGGCTGAGGTAGGCTTCGCGGAAAGTGCACCCCACACGATGCTATGGCTGACGCTTTTCGGGCTGTCACTCTCGGTCGTTGCCGGCTGGAAGAGCGCCACTACGGCGCAGTTTCAAAACGCCTGGGCAGCGGGAGCCGCGGTCTTCGCACCGGGGGTGGTGGTCACGCTCGCCTTGTGGTGGGCGCCGAGCGCCCAACTGCCCGATACGACATGGGCACTTCACGTTGCCGCCGTGGCGCTCGTGCTGACCTTTCTGGCGAGACAAGCTTTCGGAGCTGACACAGATCAGCGATTCAGGCCGTCAGTTTACGCACTCGCCGCGCTGAACATGGTCGCGTTTGCGCTGTCCATCGTCCTGACCGAAACAGCACTAACCCTCGCCTTTGCAGCGCTCGCATTCTCGGCAGCATGGCTGGACCGCCGGTACGATCTGCCGCTGGTCGCACGCCTCTTGCAAGTTGGCGTGGTCGTTTGTGGTTACCGGCTGCTGGTTGATCCGGGTGTCTTCTGGGCCCTCCAAGCACCGCTACATGAAGTTTTGCTCGCCTTTTTAGGCGTCACCGCAGCTTTGTTCGCGTCGTTGAGATTGCTTCAACAAAGGGACAGGGTGCATGCGCTCATAGTTGTCGAGTCCGCGGCCTGGTCCTTCCCCGGCATTCTGGCCTGTGTGCTGGTGTACCGTCAGCTAGATGACGGTCTCGGCAACAGCTCAGGCCACTGGGCTCTCTCGATCTACGGCATGATCTGGATGATCTCCGGCGCGGTTCAGGCCCACCGGGCAAAGATCGGCACCGGGTTGCAATCCGTCCGGCACCTCTTGGCAGTCGTCTTCGGCGGGATGGGCGGGTTCCTGCTGCTCGCTGCACTGACAATTCGAAATCCCCTGCTTGGCGGTGAGATCCTGGGACCGTCTCCCGTAGACAGCCTGATGGTTGCCTATGCGCTGCCTGCTTTGCTTATCGCCGTGGTTCTGTACCTGGTTGAGGTGCCGGTCCTTGACCTGCGCCGGGCTATGGTCGCGCTTGCCATCGCAAACGTGGTGGCCTGGATCGGGCTTGAGATCCGTCGGCTTTGGCAGGGACCTGACCTCACGGTTCCCGGCGTCGTGGACGGAGATCTCTATACATATACAGTTGTGCTGATGCTGGTCGGGGCCGGTTTGCTGACGTGGTCGATCAAGACTGGATCAACCCTGCTTCGACGCAGCGCAATGGCCATCATCGGCGTCACAATCGCAAAGGTGTTCCTGATTGATATGTCAGGTCTAGACGGACTGATCCGGGTCGCCGCGTTTCTTGGCCTGGGTCTGACCCTCGCAGGTCTGGCTTGGCTGGACGCGGTCGTTCGACAAAAGCGCGGGCAGTGAAGCGTCACCGTTCTTCTTTGGTGCCCCACTCAAACCCCGGCTCCTGCCGTGTCGGCAGCCCGCGGACACCGACCTGCGCGATATCATCCATCCGAACACGGGTGCTGCCTGCCTGTGCTAGGATCCGAGCCCATGAAACAGCAAAGCCAACTCACCCCCGATCCCGGCGGTCAGATCCACGTAGCCCGCTATGGCCGTGATCTGGAGGATTTCACGACCGGCGATGTCTATGAACACCGTCCGGGCCGCACCATTACCCAGGCCGACAACATCCAGTTCAGCCTGCTGACCATGAACCGTCATCCAGTCCACTGCGATGCGAACTACGCCAAAGACTCCGAGTTCGGACAGGAGCTGGTGAACTCGACGCTATCTCTGGCAGTTGTAACGGGGCTGACGGTGGACGATGTCTCGGGACGGGCCATCGCCAATCTGGGTTGGGACGGGATCAAACTTGTCGCCCCTGTCTTTGTTGGTGACACGCTCTACGCAAGGACCAAGGTGCTGGACGTCCGTCGCTCGAAGAGTCGTCCGCACCAGGGGATCGTGAAGACTTTCACCGAGGGCTATAAACAGGACGGGACCGTCGTTCTCAGCTTTGAGCGCGCGAGTCTCGTTCCATCCAGGGAGAACGCGCCATGAACGTTCAGAGCCAGATTTCCGCACCACCAATCACCACCGCTCTCGCAGAGTTTGCAAGTGGGTTGAAGCATGCCGAAATACCAGATGAGGTCCGCACACGGGCCCGGCACTGCATGCTTGACGCTGCCGGCATTGCGCTAGCGTCCACGCGGTATCCCTTCGCACATCCAGTGATGGCTGGATTGCAGGCGCTGGGCTCGGACGGGGACGTGCCCGTCTTCGGGATGGCGCAGCGTTTGTCGCCTCGCGACGCAGCTACGATGAACGGGTTTCTGTGCCACGGGCTTGACTTCGACGACACCCATATCGCGGCAATAGTGCACGCGACCGCATCCGTCCTGCCAGCATGCCTGTCGGCCGCGGCAATGGCGGGGAGCACGGGTCGGGAGATGGTCACGGCATATGTCATCGGCGTTGAGACAGCGACCCGGATCGGCATGTGCGCAAAGAGCGCTTTCCATCAGCAGGGCTTTCACCCCACGGGCATGGTCGGCATCTTCGGTTGCGTTCTGGCCGCCGGCCGGCTGATGGGGCTGAACGTGAGCCAGTTGGAGAACGCACAGGGGCTAGCGGTCTCGATGGCCGGAGGCTCGATGGAGTTTCTCGAGGACGGCGCCTCGAACAAGCGCTTTCACCCGGGGTGGGCAGCTTCCGCAGCTCTGACCGCTTGCGCGCTCGCCCGCGAAGGCTTCAAAGGCGCAACTGCCCCCTACGATGGCCGCTTCGGTTTGTTCAACATCTATGGCGGGCGTTTCGCAGACTGGTTCGACTTGTCTGCCATCGCCGAAGGCTTCGGTAGCCGCTGGGAAGTCATGAACGTCGCCATCAAGCCCTACCCGACATGCCACTTCACCCATGCGGTGATTGACTGCGCGTTGGACCTGCGCGACCGGGCGCCTATAGAGCGTGTCGCAAAGATCGACGCTGCTGTCCCACAGGAGGTGCATGGCACGATCTGCGAGCCGGAGGCCAACAAGCGCCGTCCGCAGAATGACTATGACGCGAAGTTCTCTACGCACTTCCTGGTCGCGACGGCACTGAAGCACGGGCGGCTGGGATTGGCGGAACTGGAGGATGCCTTCCTCCGCGATCCGGACGTCGCCGCCCTGATGGATCGAACCCACTGCCATCCCTATGGCGACGGCCCGTTCCCAGCCGCATACTCCGGTCGTTTGGCCATCACGCTGGACGATGGCACGGTGCTTGACCAGGACGAGCCAGTGAATCGCGGTGCCGCCCATCGTCCTCTGGAGAATGCCGAGATCGTTGCGAAGTTCCGTCAGAACGCCGCGCTATGGGCAGGGTCCGATCGTGTCGCAGCGATGGAGACAGTGCTCCTGGATCTAGATGACGCGCCCATTGCAGCGGACGCCCTGTCCGTTTTCGGAGCCTGAGATGCTGGACGCAGATCATGTAGAACAGGAAACGCTGATCCTCGAGGCGGTCGACAAATTTCTCGCCCGGGAAGTCGCGCCCTACGCTCAGAAACTCGAGGCGGCTGACGAGTATCCGGACGACATCGTCGAGGCGATGAAAGCGTTGGGCCTTTTCGGGGCGGTGATCCCGGAAGAGTATGGCGGGCTCGGCCTGCGCCCCTCTACCTATGCCAAGATCATCGAGAGGATCTCCGCCGTTTGGATGTCCGTCTCCGGCATTATCAACAGCCATCTGATCATGGCGCACATCGTCACCAAGATGGGGAACGAAGAGCAGAAACGCGAGTTCCTGCCACGCTTTGCCAGCGGTGAGACGCGCGGCGGACTGGCCCTGACCGAACCCGATTGCGGCACCGATCTTCAGGCCGTGCGCACGACCGCACGGCGCGACGGCAACGAGTACGTCGTCAATGGGACCAAGACCTGGATTTCGAACGGTATCAAGGGCACCGCCTTTGCCGTTCTGGTCAAGACCGACGCGCAGGCCGAACCCCGCCACAAGGGCATGTCCCTGTTCATCGCTGAGAAGGGTGACGGCTTCGCCCATTCGAAGAGGTTGGAGAAGCTGGGCTACAAGGGCATCGACTCGGCCGAGCTGATCTTCGATGACTTTCGGTTGCCCGGTTTCAATCTGATTGGCGGCGAGGGTAGCGGCATGGCCTGCGCGATCTCGGGGTTGGAACTTGGCCGGGTCAACATCGCCGCGCGCGGTGTCGGCGTTGCGCAGGCAGCGCTGGACGAGGCGGTGAAGTACGCACAGCAGCGCAAGACATTCGGCAAGCCAATACACGAGCACCAGGCGATTGCCCTCAAACTGGGGGACATGGCAACCCGGACAGAAGCGGCGCGGCTCCTTACCCGTCAGGCGGCGGATGCGCTCGATCGGGGGGACCGCTGTGACTACGAGGCCGGAATGGCCAAGCTGTTCGCAACCGAAGCGGCCCTTGAGAACGCCACCGAATGTATGCGCATCCACGGCGGCTATGGCTATTCCAAGGAATTCATCGTCGAACGGCTCTACCGCGACGCGCCGCTGCTCTGCATCGGCGAGGGCACCAACGAGATTCAGCGTCTCCTGATTGCCAAGCGACTGATCGAGAAGAACCCTATCTGATGCTTCCCCTGTCCGGTGTCCGCGTCCTGGCGGTCGAGCAATACGGCGCAGGGCCGTTCGGCACCATGTTGCTGGCCGATATGGGTGCCGAGGTCATCAAGATCGAACCGCCAGGGGAAGGCGAGATGGCGCGCGGGGTGGGGCCGCATTTCCTAGAAGACGGCTCCAGCCAGTTCTTTCACTCGTTCAACCGAAACAAGCACAGTTTGACGCTGGACCTCAAGGCGATGGAGGGTCGGGAGATCTTCCATCGGTTGGTTGCGGGCTCGGACGCCGTGCTCAACAACCTGCGCGGCAACCAGCCCGCTAAACTGGGCCTGACGTATGCCGACCTCGCGCCACAAAACCCACGGATTGTCTGTGCACACCTCTCGGCCTATGGGCGTGACGGCGAACGAGCAGCATGGCCAGGTTTCGACTACCTGATGCAAGCTGAAGCGGGATACCTGAGCGTCACAGGTGAACCGGACGGGCCACCAGCGCGTTTCGGGCTTTCGGTCGTCGACATGATGACTGGGGTCATGGCGGCCTTCGGCTTGGCGTGTTCTGTGATCGGGGCGCGCGCCTCCGGCAAAGGGTTGGATGTCGACACGTCGCTGTTCGACACAGCGCTGCACAACGTGGGATATCTGGCAACGTGGTACCTGAACTCGGGCCACAACCAGGGGCGCGAGCCGATGGGAGCTCATCCGTCTCTGGTCCCGTCACAGCTCTACCCCACCGCCGACGGGCACATCTTCATCATGTGCAACAAGGAAGTGTTCTGGCCGGTCCTCGCAGAGAAGCTCGGCCATCCGGAATGGGGCACCGATCCGCGTTTCGTGCACTTCGCCGATCGGCTGCACAACCGGGAGGAACTCAACACGCTACTCACAGCCGAGTTCACAACCCGCCCAACGGCTGACTGGCTGGCGCATCTGCAGGGCCAGGTTCCCTGCGCTCCAGTACTGGACGTAAAAGGCGCGCTGGAGAATCCTTTCGTCGCGCATTCCGACCGGATTGCAGACTTCGACGGCTCGGCTCCCTTGCGTATGATCGGTTCGCCCTTGCGAGTCCCCGGTGAACAAATGCCGCGTCACGCGGCTCCGGAGCTTGGTTCGGACACTGAAAGGCTTCTCCTGGATCTTGGGTTTAACGCGGCCGACATTTTGGACCTTCGCAGACGTGGAGTGGTCTGACGACCGGCCCCTCGCAAAGCCCAGATCAGCTCTGACGCACAGGACAGCAGTACCCGGCAAAGCAGACCGTGCCGAGCAATCTCTTCCTCGGGCAACATCTGCTGTGGTCCAAGTGTCTGATGAAAAAACGGGCGTGCTCGCCTCTTTAGGCTATTTGGCCGTCATTCCCCGAGAATGATCACGCGCACGCCGGCAAGTTCGTTGACTCCTGACCCCGACGCTACACAGCTTTCGGAAACATGAGGAGGACACAACATGGCAATCCACACCCCGTTCTTGAAAGGTGCCGCGTTGGGGGCATTGCTCCTGACAGGTGTGCTGGCCGCGCCCGGACAGGCGCGGGCTGACGACACGATCAACTGCGTCTTCCCATTCTGGTTCGGCTTTGCGCCCGTCTTCGTCGCACAGAAGGAGGGGTTCTTCGAAGAGGAAGGACTGACCGTCAACACCGCCTTCGATAACGATCGGGCCAACGTGCTACCAGGGTTGGAGACCGGTGACATCGACTGCACCATGCGCACTATCGGCGAAAGCATGGCGCGCCCGCGCACAACCGAAACCACCGGCACGATCATCGGGACCATCGACATCTCAGTCGGCGCAGACGGAGTCGTCGCCGGTCCCGGGATCGAGACGGTGGAAGACCTGATCGGCAAGACCTTCGCGGGTGAGATCAACCACCCGGGTACCGTACTGGTGCAATACGCGCTGTCTGAGATGGGCAAATCCATCAAGGACCTCGACCTGAGGCTGATCGCCACCGACGACTCTGTTGCTGTTTTCGAGGATGACGACATTGCGGCAGTCGCCACCTGGGAGCCGATGTTGAGTACCATCGTGAAGGGCACATCTCGCACGGGCTCGAAGGTGCTGATCTCATCGGCGGACTACGAAGGCCTGATCACCGACATCATACTGGTGAACACCCAGGACTTGAATGCCAACCCCGAGAAGTACGCAAAGTTTCTGCGGGGGATTTACCGTGCGATCGACCTCTACGTTGCAGACCCTGACAAGTTCATCGCGCTGTCGGCGGGCGAGTTCTCTGTCCCGGACGCCGAGATGAAAGAGGCGTTAGAGGGCGTGAAGTACACAACTTACGAAGAGACGCTCGCCTACATGCCCTCAGACGGCAACGGCAAGCTGAAGGAGGTGCTGGATGCGTTCAACGAGATCAACATCTCGCTGGATCTTCAGGACCAGGCCCTTCCTTATGCCCCTTATGTGGATAGTTCCCTTCTTCCCGGGCTCTTTGACGGCAAAACCCGCTGATGACCTGACGCCGCGGTCATGAGACTGCTTGGCTTTCGCACAACTCTGCCCCGTCGGATCGAGGTCATACTCGGCCTGGCGGGTTTGGCGTTTTTCCTCGGCCTATGGCATGTCACGGCGATCTCAGGGGTGATCAAGCCGCAGTTTCTGCCGACGCCCTGGGCTGTCGTAGAGGCGTTCGTACGCCTCTTTACAGAACGCAACTTCGCCGCCGACATCGTGATCAGCATTGGGCGCGTGTGGGCTGCGTTCGCCCTATCGGTCATCATCGCCTTGCCGCTCGGTCTGATGATGTCGTCCTACAGGGCCGTCGGCGCGACGCTGGAACCCTTCGTCGACTTCGTTCGCTACCTGCCCGTGCCCGCCCTGGTGCCGCTGTTGATCATATGGTTTGGGGTGGGCGAGGCGTCGAAGATCGCGGTTCTCTGGATGGGCACGTTCTTCCAGCTGCTACTGCTGGTGACAGACGATACCAAGCGGGTGCCCGGAGAATACGTCGAATCCGGCTTCACGCTGGGCGCCAACCAATGGCAGATCATTCGCGACATCATCGTTCCAGCCTCACTGCCGAGCATTGTCGACAACCTTAGGATCACGCTGGGCTGGTGTTGGACCTATCTGATCATAGCGGAGATCGTGGCGGCCTCCTCCGGGGTCGGTCATGTTATCTGGTCACTCAGGCGCTTTGTGAAGACACCCGAGGTAATGGCCGGTATCGTCGCAATCGGCATTATCGGCCTCTTGACCGATCAGGCCTTCCGCTACGCGCACAAGCGTTGGTTCCGCTATCAGGGTCGGTGATGTTTCTGTCGATCGAGAACGTGTCCAAGACCTATCGCACCGATGGCGTTGCAACAGAGGTGCTGACGCCCCTGTCGCTGGGGATTGAGCGGGGAGAGATCGTCACCTTCCTCGGCCCATCTGGCTGCGGAAAGACGACGCTCATGCGAATGGTCGGAGGACTAGAGAGCATCGAGGCTGGGCAGATCAGGCTCGGTGGCGCGGTGCTTGGTGGGCCGGACCGGCGCCGGGGCATGGTCTTCCAGTCCTATGCCGCGTTCCCCTGGTTGACGGTGCGGGGCAACGTCGCCTTCCCCCTGAAGTACCGTGACGACCTGACCGCAGCCCGTAAGTCCGAGATCGTCAATCAGTACCTCGAGATGGTGGGACTGGCGGCGTTCGCGGACGCCTACACGAACCGGATTTCCGGCGGCATGCGACAGCGGGTGGCGATCGCACGGACGCTCGCCTCCGATCCCGACGTTCTGCTGATGGACGAGCCGTTTGGTGCTCTCGATGCGCTGACGCGGGAACACCTGCAGCAGCAGCTCCTTCAGATCAACGCTGAGGAGGAGAAAACGGCGATTTTCGTCACCCACGACGTCGAGGAGGCGATCCTTCTCGCGCACCGTGTTGTGATCTTCTCGGCAAGGCCCGCGCGGATCATCTCGGTAGTTGACGTCAACGCCCGGCTGAACGGGGCGCCACGGGACCAGCATGTGCGACAGCTCACGGGCTTCCAGACGTTGCGTGCCGAGATCCAAGAGATCATCCGCGGCGAGTACAGCCGTGCGAGCCAGGCCGAGGCTGCCAATGCAAGTTGACCTGGACAGCAAGCACGTGCTGGTGACCGGCGGGAACAAGGGGCTCGGCCTCGGAGTCGTGAGAGGATACCTGGACGCGGGTGCGAACATGACCATCGTGGGGGTCGAGGCAGATGTGCCCGAGGTCGCGGACAAACTGTCGGACACCTGTCAGAGGCGCGTCAGGGGCCTGAAGTGCGACATTGCAGATCTCGCGGCGGTGCAGACAATGGCGGCCGAGATCGGGCCCATCGATGTGCTCATCAACAACGCGGGGCTTGAGCTTATCACCCCAATCGATGACCCTGACCCTTCGGTTGATGCAACCTTTCGCCGGATCATCGAGATCAATGTGATCGGCACGTTCTCGGTCACCCGGGCGCTCTTGCCGCGGATCAGGGATGGCGGACGGATCATCAACACCGCCTCAATGTGGGGCAAGACGGCGGTCGCCGAGTTCTCGGCGTACTGCGCATCCAAGCATGCGGTGATCGGGTTAACGCGTTCTTTAGCACAGGAGCTGGCGCCGCGACGGATCTCGGTCAACGCAGTCTGCCCGGGCTGGGTCCGAACCGAAGCCTCGATGCGCTCGCTGGCCGAGATGTCGCGACGTACGGGCCGCACAGAGGACGACCTGCTGGCCGAGATCACCGGCGCGCAGGCCTTTGACGGTCTTATGGAACCTGGAGACATGGCGGCAATGTATCTGTTTCTCGGTTCAAGTGCGGCAGCGAACATCACCGGGCAGGCCTTCACCGTGGACCGCGGGGAGTTGATGCAATGACGTTTGCCGGTAGGAGGGTTCTGATCACCGGGCCCGCCAGCGGAATTGGTCGCGCAACCGCTTTGGCATTCGCGCAACAAGGCGCTCGGCTGGTGTTGGCTGACGTGGGCGATATGGAGCCGACCATTGCTGAGCTCCCTGGCTCAACCACGGTCACCGCCATGCGCTGCGATGTCTCGACCCCAGCAAGCGTGGACGCACTCTATGCCAAGGCCGGTCCGGTGGACATCGCCGTGAACTGCGCCGGTATCTTGGTGGGCGGCACAATCACCGAGATGACCGCCGAATCCTTCGACCGCCAGATCAACGTGAACCTGCGCGGGTCGTTCCTGATCGCTCAGGGAGCCGTGAGGGCCATGCCGCAGGGCGGGCGCCTTATCCTGATCGCGTCAGAGCTGGCGCATCTTGGCAGGGCCGGGGCGTCTGCCTACTGCGCGTCAAAGGCTGGCGTGATCGGACTGGTACGTGCGCTGGCCCGTGAATGTGCGCCCGGCATTCTGGTCAATGCCGTCGCGCCCGGGCCGATTGATACGCCCATGCTCGACATCCCCACCATGACGCCCGAAAAACTAGCCGCAGAGACAGCCAACCCGCTTGGTCGCGTCGGGCAGCCCGAGGAGGTTGCCGCTGCAATCCTGTTTCTTGCAGGACCAGGTGGCAGCCTGATGACCGGTCAGACGATTTGCCCAAGTGGTGGCGCCGTAATGCTATGAATCCATGTGAGGGACAGCGGATACGCCGGCGCTCGCTGCCCGCTCCTCCACCGGAGATGCGTCTGCGGCATGGCGGGCGGCAAGTCGGGCACTACGATCCATCACAAACAAGTACTGCCTGATTAGCGGTCATGTCGGTTCAGAAACCGAAATATTGCCCAAACAATGAACGGTTATGGAAGAGCTGGTGCGAAGATGGGCAAATGACTTGTCGATCGTCCTTGCACCATCTTCCTAGGGTGTCATAGCGTTTGGCTGGCGGCTGCCTCTTCGGCACGACGCCAGAAACTGCTGACAGGGGGCATCATGTTTCGACACCTTAAGAATGTAGGGCACAGTCTCGCACTGGGTCTTTCACTAGTACTGTCTGGGGCGACCGTCGCCGCTGCGCAGGACACCTTCCAAATGCGGGTCCAAACCGCGATCCCATCTGGTGCAATGTCGTTTGAGATGCTCGAGCGGTTTGCCGAGCGCATTGACACAATGTCGGGTGGTCGGCTGAAGGTGCGGGTGCTCGCCTCGGGTGCAGTTGTGCCCTCGCAACAGATCCTCGAAGCCGTTGACACTGGTCTCATCGAAGCTGGCTTCGCCTGGCCTCAGTTCTGGTCGGGCAAGAACTCTGCGACCGCCCTGTTCAGCAACACGCCGGTTTGGCCGCGGGCTGGACTTGATCAGCTGACGCATCTCGCGTGGATGTACGAGGGCGGCGGACAGGAGCTTTACACTGAGCTCCTACAAGAGGTGATCGGGGTAAACGTGGTGTCGTTCTTCGTTACGCCGTCCGGCTGGCAGCCCTTGGGATGGTTCAAAGGTCCGCTCGCGGGCATTGAGCAGTTCCGAAGCATCAAGTACCGCTCACCCCCAGGCATTGCGGGAAAGATCTTCCAGGAGGCGGGCATTTCTGCGGTGTTCATGCCCGGCTCGGAGATTTTGCCAGCGGCCGAACGCGGCGTGATTGACGCTGCTGAGTGGATCAACCCTGTCGAAGACCTTCCATTCGGTTTTCACCAGGTGTTTGATCACTACTACCTTGCTTCCATGCACCAGTTTGTCGACGTCGGTGAGATTGTGGTGAACGGTGATTTCTGGGCAAGCTTGCCCCCAGATCTCCAGGAGATGGTCCGCGTTGCAGCGCGCGCTACGATCATCGACACCTACATGGCCGATATCGCGCGAAATGCGGCAGCCATCGAGACCTTGAGAAGTGAGCACGGCGTCACCGTGGCGCCAACCCCTGCGGACATCCACAACGCGTTGATGGAGGCTGGCGGCGTCGTGCTTGAGAAGGGAGCGGCGGAGAACCCGTTCTTCAAGAGGGTTGTCGAACATCAGGAAGCGTTTGCCGATAAGGTCAAACCCTCTTGGGGCGCGGTGCTCAAGATATATGGAGATCTTGAGGTCGAGTGACGGAAGTAGTCGGGCTTCGCTTAAGGCCGCCCGACGATCATCTGACGCGCAGCTGTGTGATAGCCACGCAGCTGCGCACCTCACATTGAATTCGGACACGCCTCTGGTGTTGAAACGTGGCGTTTCGGCGGTGAAGCCGCGCTCATGGGGATGACACACAATGAACCCCGCACCAACGACCTCCGATCATCCTCTACAAGACCAACCGATCGAGACGCCGCCTCCAGGACCTGGATGGTCTGCGCTTGAGAAGGTCACGAAGACGATTGATTCCATTTCCGAGTGGTCGGGGCGAATCGCCAGTTTTCTGATCATCGGTCTGATTGTGACGATGGTCTACGAGGTAGTAGCCCGGTATTTCTTTGCCAGCCCAACAATCTGGGCGAGTGACATGACCTACATGCTATATGGGTCAATGTTCATGCTGGGGGCTGCGTATACACTCCGCCACCGCGGCCACATTCGGACAGACTTTCTGTACGGTAACTTCCCGGTTCGCGTCCAAGGCGCAATCGACACAGTCGCGTATCTGTTGCTGTTTCTGCCCGCCATTACGTTTTTTCTCTGGTACGGCTGGCAGTCCTTCTACTCATCATGGCAGCTGGGCGAGCGGGCGATCACGAGCCCATGGGCGCCTGTGATCTACCCGTTCAGGGCAGTCCTTCCAATCACCGCGGTGTTGCTCATCCTCCAAGGCGTCTCAGAGAGCCTGAAGAGCATTCATGCCGTCGTCTACGCGAGATGGCCATGAGTCCGGAAATCCTGGGGCTTTACCTGCTCGCCGGGCTGTTCGTGCTGATCCTATTCGGCTTTCCAATCGCCTTCACGTTGATCTTTGTTGCGGGAATTGCTGGCCTGATTGGCATCGGTCACGGCGTTTTTCAAATGATGGTCGTGCAGTTCGAGCACACCATGGAGATCTCAACGCTCGCGGCCATTCCGCTGTTCGTCTTCATGGGTCTGATCCTCGAGCGAGCATCCCTCATGGATCGCTTGTTCGGGGCTTTCCGGCTCTTGTTTGCGCCGCTGAATGGCTCGTTGTACTTGGCCGTCATTCTGACCGCTGCGGTGTTTGCGATGGCGACAGGCATTGTCGGGGCATCGGTGACCGTTATCGGATTAATGGCCGGTAAGCTGATGATCCGGGCCGGTTACGACGCGCGGCTATCCGCTGGTGCGATTGCCGCCGGAGGTACGCTAGGCATTCTCATCCCGCCCAGCATCATGCTGGTTGTTCTGGGGCCTATCCTGCGTGTGTCGATCTTGGAGCTCTTTGCCGCCGCGGTAATTCCCGGCTTGATGCTCGCCACGCTCTTCACAGTCTACTGCATAGCTCGGTGCTACTTTCAACCGCATCTTGGGCCAGCATTGCCGGTTGAAGAACGGGCACCATCAACCATGCACGTTGTTCGCGAGTTCGCCATTGGCGTCATTCCGCTTTCGGTGGTGATCGCCGCAACGCTTGGAAGCATTCTGGCCGGGTTGGCGACACCAACAGAGGCAGCTGGCATGGGAGCGTTCGGCGCAATCCTGCTCACCTTGGCCTATCGACGCATGACATGGGAAAAGTTCCGCGGCGCGATGATGCAGACACTGCAGACCTCCAGCATGGTGCTCGTGCTCATTGCCGCGGCAAACTTCTTTGGCGCGGTCTTCTCCCTTCTAGGAACGCCCTTTCTCATCACGGAGTGGTTGCTTGATTTGGGCCTCTCCAACATCAAGCTGCTGTTTCTGCTCATGATGATGATGTTTCTGCTAGGCTGGTTCCTGGATTGGGCACCGATCGTGTTGATCTTCATTCCCGTGATGTTCCCGGTGATCCAAGAGCTCGACGTCAACATGGTCTGGTTCGGCGCAATGGTTGCGGTCTGCCTGCAGACGGCGTGGTTATCTCCCCCCGTTGCCCTGTCGGCATACTTTTTGAAAGGCGTTATGCCCGAATGGGAACTCAAGGACATCTATCTGGGTATGGTGCAGTTTCTTGGGTTGCAGCTCACTGGCCTGCTTCTGCTCGCCGTATTCCCACAGATCGCACTTTGGTTGCCCAGCGTGCTTCTTGGTCGCTAGCTATGGCGCGTTCGGCCGTCCTGACCAGGCCCACCACAGGCAGCGGGTTGGTTCTTCGAATACTGAGCGTTCGGCTTCCAAACAACCTGAACTGCCGGCATCACGACTAGGGATCAAACGACCCAGTCTTGCGATTATTCGTGAGGCGCCTCATCCCCCACCTTCCGGGACCATGAGGTCGACGAGTCGCGAAACGTCCGGCAGTGTTTCTAGTCTGCTGACTGCCTCCACCAGTGCGTCGGCTTGCCGGGGTGTGGGCGCGCCGGACGATCGCGCGCAGTTCAAGTGGAACTTTTCAACTCGTGCGGCATCGCTCATCGGATTTTGAGGCGCACCATAGACATGGTCCACACGGAGGCTGTGCACACCGCCGTTCTGTAGACTTATCGACACCTCCACAGGGGTCAACGCGTTCGGATCACCGGGCGCGATCTCTACGTTGACAGCCCGGGCCAGTGCCTGACGGGCTGGATCTGCGTATGCAGCATCGTTGAAGTCAGCCAGACCGACTGTTCCACGCAGCAGTGCACACGCAGCAACATATGGCGCGCAAAGCCGGGCATAGTTGATGTCCATCTCTGTCTTCACCGGGCGCCCAACAAGGTGGTGCACAAGCGGTGGGACGTGTGCCGTGATACTGTAAATTGAGGTGGGATCTATTCCGTACACCCGTTTCAGTTCCAGACAGCCGTCGGCAATTCCGTGCGTTGCCCGGCCAGATGGGAACGGTTTGTACGCCAGTTCGTTGACCCGCCACTTCTTGCCAAGTGAGCTCAAGATCGGTCCGGGGTCGCCACTCTCTTCGATCAGTCGATAGTAGCCAAATGGTCCTTCGAGAATGTTCTCAGGGCCTGTGAAGCCGCCTGCTGCCAGATCGCAAGCCATGACAGCGTTGCGGGCATTGAAGCCCATCTGCATAGCCAACATCATCGACCCTTCGGTATGAGCCTGCATTGTGCCGCCCATCTGCCCGTAGGCCAGCGAGAACGCATTGACCATCTGGCACTGGTCGAGACCCATCAGCTTGCCCAGCGCCGCAGCGCCGCCAAACGCGCCCACAGTGGCCGGGCGGAAGAACCGCAGACCAGATGTTGATGCCAAGCCGATGCAGGAAGCTACGTCCACGCCAACAACAACCGCCTCGATCAAGGCCTCACCCGATACCTTCCCAAGGCGCTCAGCCCCTGCCAGAGCGACTGGCAATACGATTGTCATGACATGGGCCACAGCGGCTTCGTGCAAACAGTCGTATTCCGAATTGTGGATCTGATAAGCATTGCACAGCGCTGCCGCCTGCGCCGGCAGTCTTTGGCCCGTCGTCCAGACTCGGGCGTCTTTACCAACGCCTGCAGTACACATTGCATGAGGCAGGCTCGCAGCCATCGGGCCGCTACTGCCGCCAATCCCGACGCCTAAAGTGTCCAAGATGAACGACTTGGCCTTGGCGATCGTATCGTTGTCAAACACCACGAACTGGGTCTCGACGACATGGGCTGCAAACGCATGTATCGCATCCGCCATATGAGATCCCTCATTTTCGTGGTGTTTGCAGATCCTTAGCGCAAAGTTGCGGGAGGGCGCGACGACAAATGAGCAGGGCGAGAGCACAGCTGTGTCCGGGTGTCGCCGCGGCACAGTCATTGAGACCAGAAGTCCCAACAACGCAACTTCTGTTAGCAGGAGCCTTGCGAAGCGGTACTAGCACCAACCTGGACTCCGTTAGCTGGCAGGCCTGAACCGTGCGACTTACTCCCGACTTCGCCATCGGCGATCGATGCGGCGATAAGTGCCCAATGGAAATGTACGGCAACGAACATCGCGCCCCGCTTGAGTCGATCAGACATTTAGTGGGTTAGCCAACTTGCCGACACCGCATACGCTGTGACATCAACCAACCTAGTGCCCTCGCGGGCGGTCGGGCCCGGGCTGCAGCTCGGGCGCGAGTCCAATACCCAAAACCCCAGGGGACATCACTCATGTGTGCCGAGAAATACGACCCGCAGACGACGCGGCTACGCAGTTTCCACGACCGGGTTGCCGCGTTCAGGGACAGTAGTGACACACCTCGCGCATACCTGGAACGATGCCTGGTAGCGATCGATGAACGTGAGGTCGATGTTCAGGCGTTTGTCACACTGAACATCGAAGGCGCTCGAGCCGCAGCAGATGCCGCCACGGAACGCTATGCTAAGGGGGAGGCACTGTCGGAAATCGACGGGATGCCGATAGGTATCAAAGACCTGTTCGAGTCCGAAGATATGCCGACCCAATGCGGGAGCCCAATCTTCGAAGGCAATCGTACTGGACGGGATTCCGCTCTTATCGCAGGTCTACGTCGGGCGGGCGCGATCATTCTGGGGAAGACTGTCACCACGGAGTTCGCCTTCTACAACCCAGGCCCAACGCGCAATCCATTTGACCTCGCACGCACGCCGGGCGGGTCTTCCAGCGGATCCGGCGCAGCTGTTGGCGCCGGCTTCGTACCGGTGGCTATCGGTACCCAGGTTGTGGGGTCCCTGATCCGACCCAGCAGTTTCAACGCCAACTTCGGTTTCAAACCTTCCTTTGGCGCGATCAACCGTGAGGGCGCCTACTTCAACTTGAGCCAGTCTGCGCTCGGTACGCAGGCAGGCTCGTTGACCGATGCATGGACCACAGCGCGCGTTGCGGCAAGGTTCGCCGGAGGCGATCCAGGATATGTCGGACTAACCGGCGACGCTGCATTGCCGTTGGCCGAGCCGCCAGCAAAGCTGGTCAAGTTCGACAGCGCCGGGTGGGAGCGGACGCCAGCCGGAGTGCAGGACGCGTTCAACGGATTGGTCGCTCGGTTGAGCGAAGCCGGTGCGCCGACAGTTTCTCGCCAGGACGACGCCCGGCTCGAACAGTTCGAGCAGGCGATGATGCCTGCTCTGGATGTGACTAACGCATTGTGCGGCTATGAGGCAAACTGGCCGATATCCTACTTTCACCGCCGCGATCCAGGCTCCGTCAGTGCAAACATCGCTACCCGCATTAAGGAGTGGAACAAGATCACCACCGATGAATACGCGGTGATGCTGAACAGGCGGCGCGAGATGCGAGCTATTCATGAGGCGTTGAACGGCGAGTTCACTGCTTTCGTCACGCTCTCCGCCACGGGCCCGGCGCCGAAAGGGCACGAGACCACGGGCGACCCCGTGTTTGCCGTCAACTCCTCGATTTTGGG
Organism: Pseudomonadota bacterium; assembly: GCA_039033215.1. Taxonomy (GTDB): domain Bacteria; phylum Pseudomonadota; class Alphaproteobacteria; order Rhodobacterales; family Rhodobacteraceae; genus Thermohalobaculum. The sequence continues at coordinate 57,730 of JBCCDA010000011.1, forward strand.
CGCGCCGGCGATCAACCTTCCACTGCTCGAGGCGGATGGTATGCCACTTGGTGTTCAAATCATCGGGTATCCTGGTCGGGATCGAGAGCTGTTCGCGCTGGCCCACTGGATCATCAACATCTGCGGGATTGAAGCCTGAGCATCTGTCCGAACAGCCCGAGAGACTGTCGCAAGTCCCTGACTCACAGCAGGACCGAAGCCCCAACCATCATCCCTCTCACCTCCCCTGAAAGGAGTGCCGCAGTGCTGCCTGTTACACTGCGGTTTGAGCTGTTGGCCCTTCGTTCGAAGAGGTCCGGAAGGGTGCTCTTGGTTTCCCACAGCGCACAATCGCTGTCGGACGCCCCTGATCTCGGAAGCGCTACGGCACGCCTCGCGACAAGGGCGGCAGCAGGACCTCTGCTGGGGATCGTGCGAACTTCAAATTTGCCCTGAGCACGGATGGCGTCGCAGACAACGTCTCGCGATAGGAATTGCCCTGCGCCCCGCCAAAGGATGGACTGACGCAGCAGCCAGGCACCCAACGCGCCGGCCGGCGCCTGAGCGCAGAAGATGAGGCAAAGAACACCCCCGGGCCGCACCACCCTGCAAAGCTCTCCAATGGCAGTCTTGAGGTCTGGAACGGTCTCCAGCGCCCAGGCGCAAGTGACCATATCGAATTCGCCATCCGTGAACGGGAGCGCTTCGAGGCGCCCTTTCACGCGGTGCGCCTCGAGGTCCGAACAGTGCGACAGCATTGCCTCGGAGGGGTCAAGCAGAGTTACGCGCGCGGGCGATACCCCGTCTGCACTCAGGGTCCGGGCAAAGGCCCCGGTACTGCATCCAGCATCCAGCAGGTTCGTTGCGGGGGTTATGAGGGCACGCACCGCTGCTTCGAGTGCGACTTGCGCCTCACCTCCTGCATGTCTCAGCCAACGTTTGTGAAGGCGATCGTAACGGGGGCCAGCCGATCATAGAGGCTGATACGACAGGGATGGCAAAGAGCCAGAGACATCTTGCAATCCGCCTCTTCAACTCACACCGCGGCGATGGACGCGGCGGGATCCCGCCCGGTCCATGCAAGCCTGAAAATCCCGATCATGGCCGCCAACTGGACGACCAGGTGGAACACGTCATCGTGATCCGTGGGTGCATTGGAGAGCATTCCAGCCGTCCCGAGGAGCGCCGCGAGGTATGTTACCGGGCGACAGAAACTGCGGCTCAGCAGCACCGACGCCGGCACCATGCCCACAGGGACCTGGACAATCACCGCCCCGAGCACCATCAGCTCTTCGGTGATCACGACGCCGTTGTAGGTGCCAGTCGGCAGCATCTCCAGATGGGACTTCAGGACGAATTGGCGAATGTCGCGGAAGATGATGTTGAGCAGGATGAATAGCCAAAGGGCTGACAGCTTGATCCGAACGTCGATCTTGCCCTCAGGCGTCACGTCGCACACTGTCGGAACTCGAGCCGGATCGGCTCGTGCTTTACGAGCGTCTTGGGGAACGCCCAGACCCCTAGAGTCGGCATGCATTTTGTCACCTCTCGATTTCCGCAGGCGGTATAGCCATGCGTCTAGGAGCGGTGGATTGCCGATTACTGTACGTTTGCGATACGAAAATGTATGGCCTGGCAGGCAATCTCATTTGACTGGAATCAGGTCCGGACGTTCCTCGCCACCGCCGAGGAGGGCTCGTTCAGCGGCGCGGCTCGAGTTCTCAAGTCGACACAACCTAAAGTTGCCCGCCAAATCTCGGAGCTCGAACGCGCGCTCAGTGTGATCTTGTTCGAACGGAGTGTCCGAGGACCATCCCTTACTCATGCCGGACGTGATCTGCTCGAGCATGTGCGCGCGATGGCAGAGGCCGCTACGTTGATCTCGATGATTGCCACCGGCCATTCGAACGACATGTCAAGTGAAGAAGCGGCGACAGCCACCGACCTCCTGTCTGCGTCAGTCCTTCCGAGAATCCTTGGACCTTTGCGGGTGGATGCTCCGGGCATACGGGTGCGAATCGTTGCGTCGAACGAGACACAGAACCTGACGCAGCGCGATGCCGACATCGCCATCAGGCATGTTCGCCCTGCACAGCAAGACCTCATTGCACGTCATGTCACGAACTTCCGCGCGAACCTCAATGCGGCAAGCGCCTACCTCGACAAGGCCGGCAGGCCGCGAGCGCCGCGCGACGTGGCTCATCATGCTGTCATTGGCAGCCCGGATCTGGATCGCCTCCTGCCTGCGCTCCACAACTTGGAAATTCCGGTACGAGCCGAGAACTTCGTGATGAACAGCCAGAACGGTACGGTCGTTTGGAAACTTCTCAAGTCGGGCTTCGGCATCTCTCTGCTGCCAGAGCCACTATGCGACGCAGAACCGGGGGTCTAAAAGGTCCTGCCGGATTTGCCCTCCCTTGAGTTCCCGATCTGGCTCGTCACTCACCGGGAGTTGCAGACAAACCCAAGAATACGGATCGTCTTCGACCAGCTTGCCCGTGGCATGAAGGAGGCGGCCACGCTGCCGGGTGACTGATCTTTGCAAGGCCGCAAACGAGCGCTCGACTGCCACGATGAAGCCAACCATAGCGTTTGAGTTTCGACGAGAGAACGGAGCCTCCCGAATAGGACGCTGAAGGAAGCTGACTTGGAAGACGAAATAGAGTTTGACCGACTGTCAGAAGTCGACCCCACAGAGATTGCCGCTCATATGTCCGATCCTCGGGTAGCAGAGCACATGCCGCTTCTGACTTTTGAATGGGACGCCAAAACGGTGGCCGAATTTGTGGCGCGAAAGGAGCAGTACTGGGCTCGTGATTGACTTGGGCACTGGGCCATCTCCTTCAACAGCCGATATGTCGGTTGGGGCGGCTTCCAGAAGGAAGGCGATGAGTGGGACTTCGGGCTTGTCCTAAGGCCCGACGCCTTTGGTCTCGGGAGGCGCGTTACAACTAGAGCAATCGATTTTGCCTTTGCCGATGAACGCATCCCGTTCGTTACCTTCCTGTTGCCACCATCTCGAAAGAACCTCGGCGCGCTCAACAGACGTGGAGCGAGGCATGTTGGTGAGGTTGAGTACGACGGGTCAACTTTCCTGAAATTCCGCCTCGAGACTGAGCGACCGCTAAGTCCGCCAACCTGCTGACACGGGCCGCAACATTCGCACTCACCGAGAATGGCCGGTTTCGCCTCTTGCGACAGCGTTGGTCCGATAGTTGAGCAGTTCCGCAAACGAGCGCGCATCTAGGGGAAGGTCAACAGACTCCAAACACCTTGAGGGGTCACCTTTTCGGGGTTCGGCGCTTACGTTGCTGGCGCCAGTGCAGGGCGTGTCGGCGGCGATGGAGGCACAAAACTGATCAGGATTGCTATCCACCCGGTATTCGAGTGCGCGCGACTGGATGTCAGGCTCCAGAGTACTGAACACTTTCCTGAAGACGCCGCCCTTCATCGGCCATCAGCCCAAGTGCGGCGAAGGCAGGTCTGAGACGAGTGTCATTCATTGACCCGCTTCGAGCACTGCTTCAACTGGATCAAACTGCGCCGCAGCCATCTCTTGGTCGTGCCCAGTGGGTACGACAGGACCGTCGCCAGCTCCCGATGTGTGAGGCCCGAATGACAGACTAGCGTGATGGCAATCCGTTTGGGCTTCGGCAACGCACGCAAACACCTCCACACTGTATCGTTCCGGCCAAGGAGATTCTCCACGTTCACCTTGGTCGCCAACACCTCCATAGCGAACTCATTGTTCGGCCGCGGTAGGATATTCAATTGGCGCCGATCACCCATCGCGACGCGGGGTGATGGCGTGATCAGTCAGCCCAATGCCTCACGCTGCCGCTCAAAACGCGGAAGAGTGCGCCGAGAACTTGATTAGGGCATCCTGCACGGCGTCCCGTGCTGCATCCTGGTCGCGCAGAATGGACGGGCAAACGGCGAAACAACGCCCGTGTCATGAGCCCTGTTTTCTCCTCCAGTTTGAGGTAGAATTCGTCTCAACGAAGGAGACCGATTATTAGGAGATCGAAGTTCAGCGAGTGGTAGGGGACCGTGGCCCCAGTGGGGCCGCGTAAGCCCCGGAAACGATCCAACGGCTGTATCGCGAGGAAGAGCTGCAAGTGATGCGGCGTGTCGGCAGGAAGCGAGCGCTGGGGACACGCAGGCCCATGCTGGTGCCGGACAGGCCCAACGAGCGGTGGAACCTCGATTTCGTCTCCGACGCTCTTACAGACGGTCGCAGGTTCTGTGCCCTGGCCATTGTTGACGACTTCAGCCCTGAATGCCTGGTCCTGATCGCAGACACATCGCTGTCTGGTCTCCGTGTTACACGGGAACTGTCGGCAACGATCGCCCGCCGAGGCCACCCCAAGACCATCGTCAGTGAGCTGCCATCGATCGTGCCATCGGTTCGAGCGGACGATGGCGGCGGCACGGAACTGACCAGCATGGCCGTGCTGAGATGGTGCCAGGAGATCGGCACCGGTTGGCACTACATCGCGCCCGGAAAGCCGACGCAGAATGCCTTCGTCAAGAGCTTCATCGGCCTTCGCCAACGTCACTCGGACCATTGGCGTGGCGTGGCTCAGTCCGAGACGAACTGTTGAACGAGACGCTTCTCACGACTCTCACCGAGGCGAAGGCACACATCGCTACCTGGAAGGAGGACTACAACCGATACAGACCGCACTCATCGCTCGGCAAGCTGATGCCCAATGAATTTGTAGCGAAGTTGGCACTGGAAAACCAAGCCGAATAAGGCCAGAAACCAACCGACGGATTCTCCCGACGGGTGGAGGAAACTCGGAACTCAGGACAGCTGCGCTCCACACCGAGCAACAATAAACCACGACGATGGGACTATTTCGATCTCTCAGGTTCTCATGAGGCTTGGCAGCCAAGTAATGATCCCAGGGAAGACCATGCACAGTGCGAGCCCTATTATCATGAGCAGCACGAACGGCGTTGCTGATTTGTAGATATCCATCATCGTGACGCCCTTCGGCACCACCGCCTTCATGTAGAACAGATTGAATCCGAAAGGCGGCGTCAGATACGCCAGCTCCATGTTGATCACGAAAAGGATCGCGAACCAGAGCGGGTCGAAGCCAAGGGAAATGACGATCGGGAAGAAGATCGGAGCGGTCAGCAGAACGATGCCCGTTGGGTCAAAAAACATGCCTAGGACAATCAGGATGAGCATCATGACGACAATCACCATCCAGGGATCACCGACCCCAGTGATCAGATCCCCTACCAGCGACGCAGCCCCGGTCACCGCATAAAGCGCTGTAAACGCCGAGGCGGCGAAGACGATCCAGATCACCATTGCGCTTAGCCGGAGCGTGATGAAGAGCGCCGAGGTGAAGTTCTCCCATGTCAAAGACCGCTTGATTATCGCGCTGACGATGGCGCCAAGGGCCCCAATCGCTGAGGCTTCACTGGGGGTCGCAAGACCGAAGAACATCGACCCCATCACCGCGAAGATGAGGCCGACGGGCAGCAACAGGGCCGCCAGCATCCGCAAGCGCTTTCCGCGCGAAAGCCGCTCTTCCGGCGGAACGGCTGGGCCCAGGTCCTTCTGGATGTAGCAGCGGATGAGGATGTAGCCGACGAACAACGAACTCAGCAGCAGTCCCGGCAGGATCCCGGCAATGAACAGCTGGCCCAGCGACAATCGAGACGTCAGAGCGAGGATGATCATCAGCACGCTGGGCGGAATCAAAATGCCAAGCGAGCCACCGGCCGAGATGCACCCAAGCGCAATGTCCTTCTTATAGCCACGCTTGAGCATCGAGGGCAGGGCGATCAGCCCCATGGACGTAGTGGCCGCCCCGCTGATGCCGACCATGGCGGCGAACATCGTGCAGATGATCACCGTTCCGGCGGCGAGCCCGCCCCGCAGGCCGCTCATCCAGTGGTACATCAGCTCGTACATGTCCTCGGCGATGCCACATCGCTGTAACATCGCGCCCATAAATATGAACATGGGCACTGCCACAAGTAGGAATAGGTCCATGGCCATGTAGGTTCGGTTCGCAAGGATCGGCAGCGCATGCGGCCCCCAGAGAACGATGATGAACAATGTCGCGACGCCGCCGATTGCAAAAACCAGCGGCAACCCGGTCAGCAGAAGCAGGATGAGACTGCCGAACAGGATGATCGTCAGCCACTCTGGACCAAGATCTGCCATGATTTCACTCCTGAGGGACTAACGTGAGGGCTTCGTCGAGGAACGTGGGAGGTGACGGCTACGGGATCTGGACGCGCACCGGGAAGACTTCCTCTCCCTTGATGACGATGGCGACGTCGCGGATCAGCTTGGCCAGCACTTGCATCAGGAACAGCAAGCATCCTACCGGCAGCGTTGTGCGCAGCGGATAGTAGATAGGCTTCCAATGAGACATCGTGGTCTCGCCGATTTGCCACGAGTTGATCGTGATGTTCAGCGATACCCAGAACAGCACACCCAAGAAGAGGAACGTGAAGGCGCTGGTGAACACATCAAGTAGCGCACGTCCGCGAGGTGAAAGCCGACCCCAAATGATGTCGACGTTCACATGACCGCCCGCCAAATGCGTATAGGCGCCGCCGAGCACGATGTAGCCGCCGTATAGGAAAAGCGAGATCTCGTACGCCCACAGGGACGGAGAGTTGAAGAAGTAACGCATCACGATTTCCCAGATCATGATGCACAGCATTGGTACCACCAGGAAGGCAACGATCCAGGCAAACCTGGCATTCAACCAGTCCGTGAAGCGCAGGTAGGATTCGATCGCTTTCAATGTTGCCTCCCATCCGGGCCGCTAAAGCCAGAAACTAAGGTGCGCCGATCTGGGCGCAATCGCACAATGCGTCGTTGAAGACGCAGTGTGCCGCGTTGCGGCCTCCGAAAAACCCGGGAGGCCGAAACCCGTTCAGCGGGCCTTAGACAGGAAGCTGCTTTGGACCGTAGTAGCCTTTGTACATCGCGCGAGCCTCGGTATAGATGTCGATCATCTTGTCGATGTGCGGCATCGTTCCGCGCTTGCTGATGAACTCATTCCAGCACCAATCTGCGGCTTCCTTGAGCTCGTCATCCGGCATCATGATCGTCTGCATACCGCCGTCTGCCAGGACCTTGCGGCCTCGGACATCTGTTGGGATGGTCAGAGCGGTGATGTCCAGATTGAAGACCCGCGTCGCCGTCAGCAGAACTTCCTGCAACTCTGCGGGCATCTCGTTGTAGGTGCGCATGTTCATGATGATCTCGGTCACGTCATACGGCACAACCGAAGGGTTGATGTAGTAGTCGCATATCTCGTGCATCTTCATGCCAGCCCAGGCATCCGGGGCGCCGAACGCCGCGGCATCGAGGATCTTGGTCTGGATGGCCGTATAGACTTCGCCACCCGGAACCGTGACGATAGACGCCCCGTTCTTCACCAGCCATTCGGCCCAGATCCCGAATGCGCGTACCTTCATGCCTTCGAAATCAGAGAAGCTCTTGACCTCGCGGGTCGAGACCATGGCACCCCACTCGTCCGAGCAGGTATAGCCGAGGTGCATGACGCCATGTGGGGCGTATGCTTCGCGCCAAAGCTCTTTCAGGCCCATGAAGTGATAGATGTTCTCGTAGAACTCGACATTCGTGTTCGGGAAGAACGGCACGGCCCAGAGGTATTCGCCCACCGGTACTGTCCCACGGTGATAAATCGAGGCTGTGACGGCAAGGTCAGCTACGCCCAGACCGATACCACTGAAGGTCTCGCCGATGCCAAGCAACACCTCGGCATCGAAGTTTGTAACCTCGATCCGACCACCAGATAGGGAGTTCACTCGTTCGACAAACATGTCGACGGCGCGGTCCTGAGACTCGATCCCGATGCCCGTCCAGTTGCTCTGCAGCTTCAACTTCCAGGTCTTGTTCTCTGCCTTGGCGACCGTGGGCGCTGCGAGAACGGTAGCACCGACGCCAACAACACCTGCGGTGGATCGCAAATAGTCGCGGCGGCTTACGGTCTTCCCGGATCCGGCTGCATCGTCAGTCGATGTGCCGCGTTCGAGTTTCTTGGATGCGATTACTTTCTTGATCTCGTTATCAGACATTGAAGTCCTCCCAGCTGCTGGTTCGTCTTTCGCGTCAGTCAACGGTCCATTTGTCGCACAATCTTGAGACTAGGCAACGTCGAATTGTCGAGTGGGCATCCTCAAGCGTCTGAGAATCCCTTACTGGATCATTTCCGGCCAGCGACACTCTGGCGGTGTCTGTAGCCCCCAGTTGCCGCAGGGCTCGGCAGGTCAGAGCGTGCTGTCACAATCGTGTACCGAGCAACTGCAACAACGAACAGGCGACCTATAGAAACGGCCAGTTCTGTGCTCTTCGAGTTAGACTCACTTTGCGTGAAGTCGCGTTCACCCAGTCGCTTGAGACAAGCGCCGATCAGTGTCGCAACACATGTCTGTAAACGCGCAGACCTGTGCAATCCAGCGTTGGCGATGAAGGTTTCGGTTGAACTCAATACGCGTCATCGTACGGCAGCTACGGGGATACTGCAGTCCGTAACCTCAACGAGACGTGGGTGTCTTCAATTGGCCGTCCGCCACTACCCCAAGATCAAACATGGCTTTGCGCAAGGCCGCCGTCGCATGAGCAAAGTGCGAAAGGTTCTGAACACTACCGTCAGCCCATCGCCATCGGCTTCTGGCGCGGAACGATAGGAGAGGCGGGCGACATGGTAACTTGTAGCAATTGATCTCCATGACGAGACTGTCGACGGGACTGTTCGCGGCCGACATCATCATGTCGCGAACAGTCTTGGTGAAAACGTCGTCGCCCTTGACGACAAAGTCGTCGTCGTCGTCGTCGTCGACGTCGTCCCAGACGACGTCGCGCCACAAGTCAGCGCGACGCCGCTCGAGGTCGGGATCGCCACCGGGTGCGCCGGCTCGACGGGCCTCCTCGTGGTCGTCTTCGTCCGAGACGACGGCCGGCAAACGCGTGTACGGTTCTAGTTTCGTGCCGTCCTCGACGTTGACTCCCGGGCCGATTACACAGCCTCGCGGCACATAAACGTTATCGCCGAGAGTGACGTCGTTCGCCAACACGGCATACTCGACGTGAGTCCCAGCCCCTACCTTGCAGCGCGGTCCTAAACTTGATTGAATCACATCGTGTTCGGGAGGGGGAGGCAGAGCGTTGGGATCGAACCAGCCATTTCTAATGTCTTCAGCCACGGCATTCAAGGAGCGCGGATCCGTAACAACACCAACGTAGCCTTGCGCGATATGCACGTGGACTTTCTGCCCCAACTCAACATTCCCAACCTCTTGGACGATGAAGTCGCGGCGTGAGTCCTGATAATCAAAATTCTCCGAGTATCTCCACAGAACTTCCGGCGAGCAAACGTCGACTCTCGAATCCGTCAGGTCCGACCTTACACTCAGCGTAGAGAAGTCCAGAGGCACGTCCACAAAATTTGAGTGGGCCACGTCCCACCCCACTGCGCGGCCATCTTCTAGAACCACAACCAAGTCGTCTTCAAGCGTGGGTCTGATCTTATGCCTCGTGCGATTCCCGCCCTCACTCAGCACCACCGTCACGTCGCCGTTGTGTTTGGCTAGAACTGGAGCCAAATCGAAGGCGCAGATGGCGTTTCTCACGACGACAAAGGGGTCTGACTTGATGACGCCACGCT
>JBCCDA010000012.1:0-67040 GCA_039033215.1 Pseudomonadota bacterium
CCGTGCCGTAGATCCCGCAGACGATCGGCTTGGAGCAACCCTCCATCGTGTCGTGCACATCGCGCAGGTGCGGCAGCTTGGGAGGCTTGCCGAACTCGGTGATGTCGGCGCCCGCGAAAAACGTCCGCCCCTCGCATACCAGCGCAATGGCCTTGACCGCGTCGTCCGCCACGGCCTTCGCGACGCCCGCGGTGATCCCCTCGCGGACCGCGATCCCCAGCGCGTTCACGGGTGGGTTGTTCGAGATGATGACAGCCACCTCGCCGTCGGTGTGATAGCTAACCACGTCGCTTAGGCGCATCGCTTCGTTCATGCCGTCCTCCCTGGTTTGGGCGCACAATCGACGGAACTGAAGGGGCTTTCAAGCGGGCCGCGATCAAGAGTGCGATGGTCTTGGTGGTCTCGCTGAGCATTCTTACATTATGGTGCAGGAGCGTTGCACCATGGTTGGGAATGCCAGCGAAGAAGGCCTGTTGGGTCAGATCAAGAACGCGTCCCACACGGCGTGGGCCCGCCCGGCGATTGCGCTTTGCGTTCTGACATGGCTCGGCGGTCTCGTCCTGTTCACGAGCATCGATATGGGGCTGCCGCTGCTGATGTCCGTATGCATTGTCGTTGCGGCAGGTTGCCTGTCGGGACGGATGGTCTACCGCTGGGGCAGTCGATACTCGGAGCGCCGCCAGACCGCGTTTGAAACCCAGGTCCGAGCTGAACGTGAGGCTGAGACAGCCCGTCAGCTTGAGGAAGCCCGTGCTTCTGGCGCTTTTGACCGGTGGAACCGCTAGGCAGGGCGGCGGCGCACCAGGTACTTCTGCTCGCCGTCCATCACGAGCACGCCATCCTGGTTGTGGACAGTGACCGTAACAGTCATCACGCCCGTCGTGTTCTGTTGCTTGAGGTCCGAGATTACGACGGATGGATAGAGCGTGTCACCGCAGTAGACGCCCTTCAGGAAACGGCTCGATTGTTCGATGAAGCCGATCAGGCTCGGACCCATCACCTGCGGCAACACGCCCGCGCCGATGCAGCACTGGATCAGCACCTGGAAACCGTGCGCCAGCAGGTCGCGGTGACCCTGCGCGGCGCAGTAGTGGCGGTCATAGTGGATTGGGTGATTGTCGCCGCTCGCCAGCTGGAACGCACCGAAGAGCGCCTCGGTCATCGTGCGGCTGGGCAGGTAGAACCGCTCGCCCACCTCGAAGTCGTCGAAATACCGGGGCTTACAGAACTGATAGCTCAGCGGGTCGATCGTGTCGTTCATGGCGTTCCCTTGGCGTAGTGGCCTTGTTCGATCTCGTGCAGCGCGGTGGGGCCATTTGCCGACCAGCCCAATTCGTCGCGTGCCCGCACGGCGCGGACCCGGCTGTTCGAGCCCATGGTGTTGATCGCCGGGCCCTCGCCCCATTCGGCGGCGGCCTCTTCGGGGGACATCACTTCGGGCGGACGGTTCACGCCAATCATGCGATTGATTGCAGCGCACAGCTCGGCCATGGAGTTCTCGCCCCCCTCGGCCCAGTAGAACGCGCCCGCGGGGGCTCCCTTTAGCACTCGGACATATAGGTCGGCGAGATCCGCGATATGGACGTTCGCCCAGCGGTTCTCCCCAGGGCCGAGGTGCCTGGCGACGCCGTGCCGCCGCGCCGTTTCGATCAGCCAGGGGATCTGCATCGACTCGCGCCCGCCAAGCGCCCCCGGCCCGTAGATCAACGACGGCGCGATGATCACGGGATGCACCCCGAAGGCGATCGACGCGAGGATCCTGTCGTTCAGCGCAACGCGGGCCGCCCGCCCGGGTGACGGCTCGAACCAGGCGGTCTCCTCATAGGTGGGCTCCAGCAGCTCCCCCATGGCAGGCGTGCCGACGATCGAGGAGCCAGAGGTATGGACAAACCGCTTGCCCGTCCCCGCCAGCGCCCGGATGAAAGCCGTCGCGGCACCCGCGTGGTCAGAATCCGCGCAGTGCACCACGGCGTCGGCCTCCGTGGCCGCCTGGATCAGGACGTCAGTGTCGTCCAGTGATCCCGGTACCGGCCGGATGCCCGAATTGCCCAGCAACTTGGCCCCGGCGTCCGATCGGGAGAGCCCCGACACCTTGTGCCCGGCGTCGCGCAGGGCGACCGCGACAGACCCGCCGATGAACCCGGTGGCACCGGTGACGAAGACTTTCATGCGCCCTCTCCGAACTCTGCCATGATTGCCTCCGTATGCTGCCCGATCGACGGCGCCGGGCGGTCCAGCGGCACGCGGCCCGGGGTGCGCGGGGAAGGGGAGGTGATGCCGTCGCCCACCGTGATCTCGGGCGCGCCCTGGGTCTCGCGGACCTGCGGCTCCGCCAGCCAGTCACCGTAGGAGTGGACGGGCGAGGCCAGCACACCGGCCTTGGCAAAGATCGCGACCCAGTCGTCGGTGGTGCGCAGGCGCGTTGCCTCCCCGATCTCGGCCATCAGGGGGGCGAGGTTCTGCAGCCGGGCCGCGAACGTCGTGTAGTCCGGGTTCTCGGCCAGATCAGGCCGCCCGATGGCACGGGCGATGTCGCCGAAATGGCTTTCGCGCACCAGCGTGATCGCGATCCAGCCGTCCTTGGTCGGATAGCTCCCCGCCGGCGCGTTGGGGCTGGCCGGGGTCCGCCCGAAGTGCGCGAACTCCATCACCTTCGGTCCCATGATCGCGGCGGCCGCCTGCATGAGGCTGACATCCAGGTGCCGCCCGCCCCCGCCTAGCAGCGCCATGGTGACCTGCTGGAAGGCGTAGAGCCCGGTGATCGCATCTACGATGGTCGTATGTATCTTGTGCGGGATCCCGTCCATGCCGTGGTTGACCGACATCATGCCCGCAAAGGCTTGCGCAACGGTGTCGGTCATCGGGTCCTGACCCCTGGGGCCCATCTGCCCATAGCCCGACACGGAGAGGTAGATGGTCTCAGGATTGATTGCGCGCACGTCGTCATAACCCATGCCCAGCCGGTTCATCACGCCAGGCCGTGCGCTCTCGGCCACGACATCCGCCTTGGCGGCGATCCGGCGCACCAGCGCCAGACCCTCCGGCGTCTTGATGTCCCCCGCCACGCTCTCCTTGCCGAGGTTGTAGTAGAGATAGTTGACCGAGTGTCCTCCCGGCCCGCCGCCGATCTGGCGGACCCAGTCACCCCCCGGCGGCTCGATCTTGATCACCCGTGCCCCGTGTTCGGCCATCAGGCGGCCGCAGTATGGCCCGGCGATCCCCTGTGTGAGGTCCAGCATCAGCCGGCCCCGAAGAGGCTGGTCGGATTGCATTATCACTCCCTTGGCTGGGCGATCTCCCGCGTCGCCTGTATGGGGAGACATCCTTCCCCAAACGGGTGCCGCGCGCAATGACAGGGGCCGTGCCGACGATCTCAGACCGGATATGTACGGCCATCCTCATCGCCCTGTCGGCCTGCGAGCTTCTGCATCTGGTCTTCGGGCAGACCTGGGCTGTGGCGCCGGCGCGCGGGCTGGCACTGGCGCTGCTGCTGGCGGTGATCCCCCGGTTCGGTTTCCGCGAATGGGCGCTTCTGGTGCTGGCGCTGGGCCTGGTCGGGGGGCTCTGGTGGCGTGGGGATACTGAAGCTGTCACCGGCGCGCTTGCCAAGGGCGCCTACTTCACCGCCTTCATCCTGCTGATGATGCTGCTGAGAGAGGCCGCCGTCACCTCGGCGTCCGTGCTGGACGTCGGGGCCTGGATCTCGCGCCAACCGCCGGGGCGACGTTTTGTCGTCACCTGGTGGGGCGGGCATCTCGCAGGCATCCTGATGAACTTTGGCGCCGTCTCGCTGCTGGCCCCCCTCATCCAGCGCGGTGTGCGCGCGGGCCCGCAGGAGACGCCGGATGATCGCCGCCGCACCAAGGTCCGCGAGCGCCGCCAGCTCTCGGCGCTGATCAGGGGGTTTGCCTTCGTGATCTGCTGGGCGCCCACGACGCTCACGCAGGTGATCATCCTGGGCTCGGTTCCCGACCTCAACCCCGTCACCGCCATCACCTGGGGGCTGGGCCTCTCGCTCCTGATGCTGGGGGTCGGTTGGGCCGAGGATCGGCTGCGCTGGGGCCGACCACGCCGTGTGCCGGAGGACGCGCCGCCCTTCCCGCGAGGCGCAGCGCTCGACCTGCTGGTCGTCTACATCCTGCTCGTCGGGGGCGCCCTGGCGCTCGTGGGCCTCGCGTCGTTGCCCCTGCCGGTTGCCCTCATGTCGGTAGCACCGATCATGTTGTGCGGCTGGGTCATCGTTCAGGCCCGTCTCGGGACGATCCCCTCCGCCCCGAGACGCCTTGCCGAAATCGCCAGTGTCTCGATCCCCCGCATGGCCAAGGACGCCTACCTGCTGGGGGCGGCAGGCTTCATTGGCATCACCGCGGCCGAGCTTGCGCCCGTGGACGCCATCGCCACCTGGACCGAGGCCGCAGGCGTATCGTCCTGGGTGTTCGTCGCTGCGCTGCCCGTCCTCATCACGCTGGCCGGCCAGATCGCGCTCAGCCCGATGATGATGGTGGTCTTCCTTGCCGCCGTCGTCTCGGCTCTGCCGGCCCTCCCCGCACCGCCCCACTTCATCGCGCTGGCCCTCGGGGCCGGGTGGTCGCTCAGCATGACGGCATCGCCCAACGCCACCGGGGCGCTCCTGCTGGCAGGGGCCACGGGCGTGCCCTCGACCACGCTGACCTGGCGCTGGAACGGGGTCTACTCGCTGACGGTGCTTGCGATCCTGACAGTGCTGTCCTGGGTGCTGGTCCCCTAGGCGTCGAAGAACGCGGCGATCTCGGCGCTGATCTCGTCCGGAAGTTCTTCGGGCATGTAGTGCCCGCAATCGTAGGCTTGCCCCGTCACGTCCGCCGCCCGCAACCGCCAAAGCGCCAGCGGGTCATAGCACTTTTCGACCGTGCCCTGCTTTGCCCAGAGGCACCGCACGGGCATCTCCAACTTCCCCGTCTCGGCATCATCGTGGGCGATGTCGATCGTGGCCGCCGCGCGGTAATCCTCGCAGCTTCCCCGGATCGTCTCAGGGTTCCTGAACGCCTCGAGGTACTCCTCCAAAGCCTCACCAAACGCCGCCGCGTCCCCCTGGCGCGAGCACTTGTCCATCCAGAACTTGTCCGGGTCCGCTGCCATCATGCGCTCTGGCATCGGATGTGGAAGGACCATGAAGAACCAGTGCCAGTAGGCTGTCGCCATCTCCTGGGTGGTGCCCGCCAACATCTCCCGCGTCGGGGCGATGTCCATCACCATCAGGCGGCTGACCCGGTCCGCCCAGTCATAGGCCAGCCGGTGTGCGACGCGCCCGCCCCGATCGTGGCCGACGAGGCCAAAGTGCTTGTGCCCGAGCTGCTCCATCACCTCGACCATGTCCCGCGCCATCTCGCGCTTGGAGTAGTTGGCGTGGTTTTCACCCGGCGGCGGTTTCGAGGAAAACCCATAGCCGCGCAGATCCGGAGAGACGATCTTGAATCGGTCCTTCAACGCTGCCGCCTGATGACGCCACATGGCCGAGGTCTGAGGGTTCCCGTGCAGCAGCAGAAGCGGCGGGCCCGCGCCGCCGTGGCGCACCCGGATGCGCGCGCCCGACGTGTCGATGAAGGTGTCCTCGAAGCGTTCGAACATCCCGGTCTCCCGTCGCCGACATCACGATATGTGATGCGTAGAAGTCAAAACATTCATTTTTGTTTTGTCCCGCTCATCCCCATGTCCGTTGTCCACACCAACGGAGGAGACATCAGATGGCCTATCACGCCGATCCTATCCGCGACACCCGCCCGATCCCGACGCCCCGGCCGAACAGGTTTGGCGGCACTGCCTGGATACTGCTCGCCGTGCTGGCGACCTTCGCCGCAGTGGCGTTGCTCGCGCCTGAAACGACCCCCGATCTGGGCGGCGACGGGCCCAGGATGATCGAAGACTGGCACGGTAACAGCGCGACGATGCACCCGGCCGAGTGACGGGTCCGGGACGCGGATCTCAGGCGGGTGGCTCCGCACACAGGAGTCATACGTTTGTCATACGCAAATCATACGCTTGTCATACACCCGGAATCCTAGCGCCGGGACCCGTCGAGAGCGGCGCCCGAGGCGATCATCGCCTCGATCTCGTCGCCGGAATACCCCAGTTCGGCGAGCACGGCTCGCGTCTCCTCGCCGAACTTCGGAGGGCCCTTCTTGGCGGGGTCGGCGGGTGTACGGGACATCTTCACGGGGTTTCCAGTCGTTCGGAACCCGTTGATATCAATCGTCATTTCACGGTGGAGCGTGTGCGCGTTCTCCATCACCTCGTGCACATCCAGCACGGGGCCCGCGGGGACGCCATTGGCCATCAGCGTCTTCGCCAGCTCCTCCCCGTCCCACTCGGCCATCAGCGGCTCCAGTAATTTACGGAGTTCCTTCTGATGCGTGAGGCGCCCAGCGTTGTTCTCGAAGATTGGATTTGAAGGAGCATCTGGACAGCCTAAGACGTCGCACAGTCGTTTGAATTGACCATCATTACCTCCCGCAATAAAGACATTGCAGGTTTTCGTTGGGTACGCGTCATAGGGTGCGAGATTGGGGTGATTGTTACCCGTGATCTTTGCATGCTGACCTGTGAGAAAGTAATTGGCATAGTGTGGGAAAAGGAGCGCAACGCCGTTATCATAGAGCGTTGTGTCAATGTACTGCCCCAACCCGGATGTTGTGCGCTCGAATAGTGCCATCGAGATGCCAAAGGCCGCTGACATACCAGTCGCGATGTCAACAATAGGGATGCCTAATCGTGTCGGTTCGCCGCCCGGAATGCCGTTGACGCTCATCATGCCGGCCTGCGCCTGGATCACGGCGTCGTATCCCGGCAAGCCACCAAGTGGGCCGTCCGCTCCGAAACCCGATACGCGGCAATGGATCAGACGTGGGAATTTCTCTTTGAGAACAGCCTCATAGCCGAGGCCCCACTTCTCCATCGAGCCCGGCTTGAAATTCTCGATCAGCACATCCGCGGTCTCGAGCAGGCGCAGGAACGCCTCCTGACCCGACGCGGACCGCAGGTCGAGCGCCATGCCCCGTTTGTTACGGTTGATGCCAAGGAAATAGGACGCCGCACCTATCTCCTCGTCGAACGGGGGTCCCCAATGACGGACGTCATCCCCTTGAGGTGGCTCGACTTTTATCACATCCGCCCCGTGGTCACCGAGCCACTGCGTGCAGAATGGCCCGCCCAGGATGCGGGTAAGGTCGATGACGCGGACGCCGTTGAGCGCTCCCATTGGTCTCTCCGTGTGTTCGATTATGCCGCCAAACCCCAGACACGGTTGGCAAATTCAGGGTAGAAGGTCGCGACCTTCCCAGCGATTTCGCCCCGGATACGGGCGAGCCGATCGGCCGAGGGCAGGGGCGTTGGCCCGACGTCGCCGACGTCGAAGTCGAAGCCGGTTGCGTCACGAATGCTGTCGACCGTCTCGCCCTCGTGCACTGTCTTGAGGACGAAGCGGCCCCGCGTGCGGTCGAAGTCGAATACCGCCTTTCCGGTGACCAGCGCATGGGGTCCGCCGGGGCGATGGACCTCTGGCGCACTGATGCCGGGTGCCGAGACGAAATCCACCTTCTCGACCAGGGTGCGGGGCGAGTGTTCCTCGCGGAAAAGGATCACCTTTGGAACGACATAGTACATTAGAGCCGAGCCGAACGAGCCCGGAAACCGGCGCTTCAGGGACGGATACTCACCGATGCCCACAAGGTTGATGTTGGCCTGCCCATCGATCTGCACGCCGCCTAGGAAGAACGAGTCGATCGCACCGCGCGCCGCCAGATCAAAGAGCTCCCGCGAGCCGGCTGTAAACGGATTATCCTGGCGGGAATGGAGGATGCTGACCTGCATACGCCCTTGTTTTCGTTCCGCTTTCTCGGCCTTGGCCAGCAGGGCGGCGGCGCCCGGAATGGGCGAGGCGGAGCCGACCGCGACATGGCGATCCTCTGCCTGCATGTCTGCAAGAAGAGAGATCAGAAGCTCTTCCGGCGTGCAGGTCATGCAGCACTCCGCACGCTGAGCCCCTGGTCGGCGAGGTAGGCGGCGAAGCCCTCCTCGGTCCGCGCGGCGGTCGCATAGCGGCGCATCTCTTCGCCGTCGACCGGGTAGACATCCGTCAGCCCGACCGGCCACGCACCGCTCTCGGCTTCGGCCAGAGCCGTGACGTAGAAGGCGGGCAGGGCGCCGGCAGCCGTCGCCTCGGACGCGAAGAGATCGCCATCGACGATTTTCTCAACGGTCACAAAGACTTCGCGGGAGGCATAGACCAGTGTCGCGAGCTCCCGCTGACGCCCGATGAAGACATTGCCCTTCGCATCGGCGTAGGGTGCATGGAAGACCGTCACGTCCAACGGGCGCGCGGGCAGCAGCACGATCGGATCGGGGTCCTCGGCGAACGGGTTCTGCAACGTCTTCCAATCGCTCCGGTGCACTGCGATGTCCGAGCCAAGCAGACCGCGCAGTGGCATGAAGGGCACGCCTTTCTCCACCGCCTGCAACTGCGTATGCAGCGCGGGACAGGTCGAATCCGTGATCGAGATGGTAGCGTTCTGCACGGCGCGCGAAAAACAGGGCGCAAGTCCGTACTCTCCCAAGGTCACTGCGGCCGTCTCGATCCCGGCAACACAGCCCGCACCGATCAGCATGTCCCCCTGCATCGTCGTCATTGGCAGGCAGTAGAGACGCAGATCGCGGGCGCCACGTGCCACTAGCGCCCGGGTCACCGCCATCGGCACACCGGAATAGTCGGCGGGCACACCCAGCAATGCCCCATCCGGGATTGCTTGTGCAATCTCTTCGACAGAGATGTGATCGACGTCGGTCATGGTCGCTCCTCCCATCCGCGGCCCTTGATACGGCACCAGCTTGGCGGTTCAGTACCACCTAGGGGCCCGAGCCCACAAGAACAGGCGGAAGACGGCAGTGGACCATCCCATGCGCGATACGGAAGTGTTGGGGGCCGGTGACCCAGGGGCGCTCGAGGCGTTGCTGGGGCGGTCGACGGAGATGGGTGCGCGCCGTGCGCTGGCCGAGGCGTACCGGCGATGGGGCTGGTTGGCCGCGGATCTGGATCCGCTGGGGTTGGGTCAGCCTGTTGTGGTGCCCGACCTCGACGCGATCAGCTACGGGTTGGATCCGTCAGAGGCTGCGGTCTTTCGATCTGCCTATTGCGGGGCCATCGGGTGGGAGATCGGCCACATTCAGGACCCCGCGCGTCGGGCCTGGCTGACGGGCATGGCGGAGGGCTCATGGCAGCCCCAGCCGACCGATCGGCGCTGGGCACTGAACCTGATCGCTGAAGGCGAGTTGCTTGAGGCAACCTTCGATCGACGCATGCCAGGCGCAAAGACGTTCGGGTTGTCGGGCGCCGAGGGATATCTGGTCCTCTTGGCACACGTGCTCGCGCGCGGCGCGGCCGGTGGCGCCACCCACGCGATCATGGGCGGCATGCACCGCGGCAGGCTGACCCAGATGGGGTTGGTTTTTGGCAAACCGCTGGTGCGCATCATCGCGGATGCCAGGGGCGTACCAGAGTATCCCCAAAGCCTCGGGGCATCATCGGACAGTCCCTACCACCTTGGATGGGGGGGGCAGGTGGAGACCCCGGGCGGCGCGTTGGACGTATGGATGGCGCCGCATCCCTCTCACTTGTCGGTCGTCGCACCCGTTGGGCTTGGCAGGGCGCGGGCCGCCCAGGAAGCAGGTGCTCGGGTGCTGCCCTTGGCGCTTCACACGGATGCTGCCTTCGCCGGGCAGGGCGTGAACGCGGAGCTTCTCCAGTTGGCGGGGCTGCCTCCGTTCGACGTCGGCGGGACCGTCCATCTGATGCTGGACAACCAGGTCGGGTTCACGACCGGGGAGGAAGAAGCGCGGACCGCCCGGACGTCGGCCGACATGGCGAAACTGACGGAGACGCCGGTTCTCCACGTGAACGGTGATGATCCGGATGCCTGCCTGCGCGCCGCCGAGATCGCCGTCGCCTATCGGACGGCGTTCGGGTCGGACATTCTGGTTCGGTTGATTGCCTATCGGCGGAAGGGTCACAACGAGATCGACCAGCCCAGGTTCACCCAGCCGGCGATGTACCGAGCAATCGATGCACTGCCGCCGCTGTCCTTGCGATATGCGGAACGGCTGGGCCTGCCGGCGGCTGTCGCAGACTTCCGGGATGCGCTCGACGTGGCGTTTGATGCGGCGAAGGACTGGCGTCCGAACACCGTGCCTGCCGCCCCCGGCCTCAGCGAGGATGTCGAGACATCCATGTTGGCGCCGGTGGAGACCGGCGTTCCAGAGACACGCCTTCGCAACCTGGGGCGGCATCTGACCAACCTGCCGGACGGCATCATACCCCACCCAAAAGTTGCTGAGTTCCTCGCCAACCGGCACGCAGCCATCGAGGCAGGTGAGGGGATCGACTGGGCAACGGCAGAGGCGCTGGCGATCGCCTCTCTCCTGGACGAGGGTCACCCGGTACGCCTCGGCGGGCAGGACACCGTGCGTGGCGCCTTCACCCAACGCCATGCACGCGTCCATTGCCAGAACACTGCACGCAGTCACCTGATCTTCGACGGGCTCACAGCTCCGGCCCAGGTGTTCAACACACCCCTGACCGAAAACGCCGTGCTGGGGTTCGAGTACGGCTATTCGCTGGGCGCGACGGGCGCCCTGACCGTTTGGGAAGCGCAGTTCGGCGATTTTCTGAACGTCTGCCAACCGATGTTCGATCAGTTCCTTGTCTGTGGCGAGGATCGCTGGCTGTTGCCGTCCGGGCTGGTTCTGCTGTTGCCACATGGTGTGGATGGTGGCGGGCCTGATCATGCGACTGCCCATCCGGAGCGTTTGCTGGCGGCGTGTGCCAAGGGGAACATCCAGGTGGTGAACCTGTCCACACCCGCGAACTATTTCCACGCTCTCAGGCGGCAGATGAAGGCCGATTGGCGCAAGCCGCTGATCATTCTCGCGCCGAAGACGCTGTTGAGGCATCCGGGGGCGAAGTCCAGGCTCCGTGATCTTTCAGGGTCCTTTCGCTCGGTCATTGCGGACGGGCGGCCCGCCAAGCGCGTCGTCCTGTCAACCGGGAAACTCTCGGTGCTGCTCGAGGCGGAACGGGACAAGCGTGGCGCTGATGTTGCTCTGATCCGGCTCGAGCAACTCTATCCGCTGGATACCCATGCGCTGTCAGCGGCGCTGACATCGTATCCAGATGCCGAACTCGTCTGGGCACAGGAAGAGCCGGAGAACATGGGATATTTCGGCTGGCTGGACCGCAAGCTCGAGGCGATCGCGGGCCGGCGTTGGCGCCTGGTCACACGACCCGCATCGCCGTCTGCGTCAGCCGGGCCAAAGACTTGGGATGACGCGCGCCTGAGGGCCGTGATCGATGAAGCACTGGAGGGATGATGGTACCGGATCACATCGTGGCGCGGCTCGGTGCGCTCTATACGTCCACCCTTTCGAACGCTCTCGAGGACGTGGGCGAGGACGGCGTGATTCAGGGATTACCTGCCGCGGCACCTGGGATGCGTCTGGCCGGGCGCGCCATGTGCGTGATGCAGATCACGGGACCTGCAGGCGCCTTCCCAGGATCGGACTTCAACGTCGGCGGCATGATCGATGCCGCGGCGCCCGGAGACGTCGTGGTGGTTGCGAACAGTGGCCACCCGGTCTCTTCCTGGGGCGGCACAGCCTCCTACGCGGCCAAGTTGAAGGGCGTTGCGGGGCTTGTCGTGGACGGTGGCGTGCGCGATCGCGAGGAGATGATCGAGCACGCGTTCCCCGTTTTTTCCCGCCACTTCGTGCCGACGACCGGGCGCACCCGCATTCGCGTCGTCGAGATCGGAGGGACCGTTGTCGTCTCGGGTCAGAAAGTGGCAACCGGGGATGTGATCGTCGCGGACGGGACCGGCATGGTCAGCATACCCGCCGCAAAGGCCGAAAAGATCCTCAGCATCGCCGAAGCCCTGCAGGCGGATGACGAGCAGGCGGTGAGCGAGATCGCAAAGGGCCTGACGTTCACCCAAGCCATGGCGAAATTCCGAAAGATTTAGACAAACTCAATGGTTTGGAGAGGGAACCTTAATGCGTGCCATCTATTTCTCTGAGGAGCACGAGGCCTTTCGCAATCAGGTGAGACGATTCGTGGTGGAGGAAGTCCGCCCAAACGTCGACACCTGGGAGGAGGCTGGCGAAATTCCGCGGGATGTTTTCCGCAGAATGGGGGAATTGGGGTTCCTTGGCGTGCGCTACGCCGCCCGGTATGGCGGGGCCGAGATGGATGTCTTCGGCTCCGTCGTGCTGGCGGAAGAACTGGGTCGCGCAGGGCTTTCAGGCTTTGCCGCATCCACGCTGGTTCATGCCGAAATGGCATCACCGCATCTCGCCCGCTACGGCTCTGAAGATCAGAAAGACAGCTACATGCCGGGCATCGTGGCCGGGGAGATCGTGACAGCCATTGGTGTCACCGAACCAGGCGCCGGGTCAGATGTTGCGGGCATGACCACAAGGGCGGAACGCCGCGGTAATGGATGGGTCCTGAACGGCACCAAGATGTTCATCACCAACGGCGCGTTGGCCAACCTCTATTTCATTGCTGCGCGGACGGATCCGGCTGCGAAACCCTCGCGTGGTCTCTCGATCTTCATGGTGGAGAAGGGCGCACCCGGGTTCGAGGTTGCGCAAACGCTCGACAAAATGGGCTGGCGTTGCTCGGACACGGCAGAGCTGGTGTTCGACGATGTCGAACTGACCGGCGACGCCCTGCTGGGTGAGGAAGGCCGCGGCTTCTATCAGATCATGGACAATTTCCAGAACGAGCGTCTGGTGATGGGTGCATTCGCTACGGGTGAGGCGGAACGGGCGCTGGAGATCACCCTGGAGCATGTGAAGACCCGCCAGGCCTTCGGGGCGCCGCTTTGGGACAAGCAGGCCGTGCGCCTGAAGCTTGCCGAATGTGCCACGCGGATTGAAGCCAACAAGGCCCTCGTCCACCATGCGGCGTGGCTGGACCGCGAGGGGCGAGATTGTGTTCGCGAGGTCTCGATGATCAAGATCAACGCGGCCGAGATGGTGCAGCACGTGGTCGATACCTGCCTGCAGTTGCACGGCGGCTCAGGCTACATGCGGGGGATGGAGATCGAGCGGATGTACCGCGATGTTCGCATCCAGTCCATTGGAGGGGGTGCGACCGAGGTCATGCTGGAGGAGGTGGCGAAGCGGCTCTGATCCTCAGAAGCGCTCGGCGCGCAGCACTTCGCAATCGGTGATCGCAACGACGCCAATGTGGCGTTCGACGACGGAGAAGGCAGCGTCCAGCAGGGTGTCCAGCCGCTCGGGCCGGATGATACAGACCACCGCGACCATACCCCCGGCGCGCCCGATCTGACCCTCGCGGCTCCAGCCCCCTGAGCGGCCCGATCCCCCCAACACGGGAAGGACCGTGTAGCCGGTGACCTCCGCGTCCTCGAGGGCGGCGCGCAGGCGGCGTTCCATCGGGCTCTCGATGATGATCTCGACGCGCTTGGCGGGATGGGTCTGCATGGGCTCAGCCTCCGCTGGTGGCGATCGCCACGTAGAGCGGGATGCCGATGATCAGATTGAACGGGAACGTGATACAGAGCGACAAGGTCAGATAGACGCTCGGGTTCGCCTCGGGCAGAGCGACGCGCATGGCCGCCGGGACAGCGATGTAAGACGCGGATGCCGAAAGCGTCATCAGAAGCGCGATGCCGCCGGGTGATAGACCCAGCATCAGTCCTGACGCAAACCCTGCAGCCGCGCCGACCAGTGGCATCATGACGGCGAAGGCAACGGCACCAGGCGCCACAGCACTTCGATTGCTGCGCAGTCCACGACCTGCCACCAATCCCATGTCCAAGAGAAACAGACAGAGGACGCCCTTGAATGGATCAACGATCAGCGGTGCGATGTCCGCCATCCCTTCCTCTCCGGTAGCCATGCCGATCAGGAAGGCGCCGATCAGCAGGACCAGCGAGCCGTTGAGCAGGATCTCGCGGATCAAGCCCGACTGAGACGCCCCGCCGGTGTCAGCCTTCGTACCGCCCCGCGTCGCCAGCCAGAGAGCTGCGAGGATTGCCGGGGCCTCCATCGCGGCGGCAACAGCGACCATGTACCCCTCGGACGCGATGGCTTGAGAGGTGAGCACTGAAGACGCAGCCACAAAAGTCACGATCGAAATCGACCCGTAGTGACCCGCGACGGCCGCCGCGTCCACCGTGCTGAGCTGGGTCATCACACGCAGCATCGCAAACGCGACAAAGGGCAGCGCGAACGACAAGATAACCCCTGCGGCCAGTGACAGCGCGAGCGTCGTGTCGACCCCATGGGCGGAGACCGCCGCCCCCCCTTTGAACCCGATCGCAAAGAGGAGATAGAGCGAGAGACCCTTTGCCACCGCCTCCGGCATGACCAGGTCCGAACGGGCCAGCGCCGCGCCCAAGCCAAGCGCGAAGCTCAATATGATCGGCGACAGCAGATTTTGCTGCGCCAGAGCGAAGATGTTCTCCACCTGCAAACCTCTCAGCCAGTCGGGCGCTCGTTAGTCTGTTATCTGAGCGGACGAAAGAGGGATGTCGTTAGTCGTCCGGATGGGGGTATTCGCAGAAGACGCCTCCCGCATACTCGATCCCGGGGGCATAGGGGTCTCCAGGTTGAGTTTTGGCTTCAACCGCCTCGCGGTAGTCCTCGGCGCTGTCGACGGGCATGTAGCCGATATGGCGCACCTTCTCGTTCGAAAAGAAGCGTTCCCGGTTGTTGGAAATGCCGTAGATCGGCACGCACCCGATGCGTTCGGCAACCAAGCAGCGTTCCACCAGTTGCACCAGATCACGGAAGCTCATCCACGTTGCCAGGTGACGGCGGTCAACCGGCTCCGGGAAGCAGGAGTTGATACGTAGAAGGGCGCTCTCCATCCCGAACTTCTTGAAGTAGAGATACGCGACGTCCTCGACGAAACACTTGGACACCCCATAGAGGCTGTCGGGTTTGTGCGGGGTATCGGTATCGGCCCCGTCCTCACGTCGCGCATAGCCGACAGCATGGATCGAAGACGCGTAGACAACACGCTTGATGCCATGGCGCCGGGCGGCCTCGTAGACGTTGTAGCCCCCCTTGATCGAGCTCTCGAGGATCTCGGCCCATGGCCGCTCCACGGGGGCAGCGCCGAAATGCACGACCGCGTCACACCCCTCGACGACTGCCATCATGGCGTCGAAGTCACCGAGCTCGGCTTGAACGACCTCCTCGTTTGGCCCGGCGGGCGCCATATCGGTGCGATCGGTCAGGCGCAGCGTTGTCGCAAGCGGCGCCAAACCGGCCCGAAGCTCCCGGCCCAGGTTACCGGCGGCGCCGGTGATCAACAGTCGGTTGAATCGAGGCATTTCCAACTCCTCCCCAAGATACCATATCCCCCGATAACGCCCCCAACAACGCGCGTCGAGCTTGCAACGACGGGTCATCAAGCTTATTCAGCCGACAAGCCGTCGCGACAACAAGGCACGGTTTCAAGCGGCCCAAAAAGGACCGCGCAAGTGTTCAGGGAGCGAGACATGAACCTCATCAGACGGACGATTCTGGGTGTTGCGGCTGCGGCTTTGGTGGCGCCTGCAGCCATGGCTGCGAATGTGGACGGACCCGACGTATTCTGGAAGTGGTCAACCTGGGGCAAGCCACGCGCGTTCACCGCGGGTATCGAGCATCTGGCCAAACGGGTCGAAGAAGAGACGGGCGGCAAGTTCAAGATCCAGATCTTCTACGGGGGTCAGCTCTCGAAGAGCCGCGAGAACCTGGACGGGCTCAAGAACAATGCCTTCGAGGGCGCGATGTTCTGCAATTTCTATTCACCCGGCAAGAACCCCGCTTTCATGGTATTCTCCCTGCCGTTCATTCCGCTGGGCGACTTCCGGGTCTCGGCCCATGTGCGCAACAACCTGATGCAGCATCCGGCCATGGTCGCGGAGATGGAGCAGTGGAATGCGATGCCGTACCTCTCGACACTGCTGCCGCAGTACGAGTTCCTGGGCAAGGGCGAGCCGCCCAAGACGCTTGCCGACTGGGATGGCCTGCGGGTTCGCGCAGGTGGCGGCATCGGAGAGGCGATGGAGATCCTCGGCGCGACGCGTCAGACCGTGCCGGCCTCCGAGACCTACACGCTGATGCAGCGTGGCGGCGTCGATGCGGTGAGCTTTCCGTACACCTACGCTCATGCCGCCTACAAGATCCACGAGCTGGCGGACTGGTACACAGCAAACCTCGAGCCTGGCTCGTCCGAGTGCCCGATGGTCTTCAACAAGACCGCCTACGACGCGCTCCCGTCGCAGTACCAGGATTTGCTGATGAGCCTGAAAGAAGAGGTCACGCAGGCGTTGATCGACAAGTACCAGGAGGCAGACACCAAGAACCTGCCGATGTTCGAGGCGGAGCTCACCAAGATTGAGTATGACGACGCCACGATCGCCGCGTTCAAGGAAAAGGCCGGCAAGCCCGTTTGGGACCAATGGGTGGCGAACAACAAGGACGCGTTCGATGCTCAGGGTGTGCTCGACCAGATGTTCGATCTGCTCGAAGAGGGACAGGCGAAGTATACGAACTGAGCTGGCTTGCAGGGTGGGCTCGCTCACCCTGCGCTGACCCATGGCGGGACCCTCCAACATCGAAGTGGCAGCGCAGCCGCCCGACGCGTTCGGGCGGCTTGTCTGGCGTATGGATCGTGCGACACGGCTGCCCGAGGACGCACTGAACTTCATTGCCGCCCTCGCCATCATGTTTCTCATGCTGCTTGGGGTCGTGCAGATCGGATTGCGGTTGCGTGAGCTTTGCATCCCGTTCACCGATACCTGCGTGCAGCTGCTGAACGCACCGATCTTCGGCTACATCGACATGATCGAACTGGCCATGCCGATCCTGGCGATCATCGGGATCTCGTATGTGCAGCGCCAGGGCGCGCATATCCGTATGGATATTCTGATGGGGCGGCTGTCGGGTCGTGTCCTCTGGATCATCGAGGCGTTTGCCGCGATCTGCACGCTGATCATCGCCGTCCTGCTGGCGCGCTTCGCCTGGACGTTCTTCTATGACGCCTACTCGATCGGGGACTCGACCACAGATGCCGAGATCTCGACCTGGCCGTCCAAGCTGCTGGTGCCCTTTGCCTTCGCTCTGTGGGTCATCCGGATGTTGGTGCAGTTCCTGGGGGCAATCCGTTTGTCGCTGAACCCGGATCTGCCACCCGTCGGCGTTGTCGTGCAGAAGGACATTGCGGCGCAAGCGCAGGACGAAATCCGCGACGCACTGGGCGGGGAGAACCGCTGATGGGCCCGATCTTCGGCATCGGCTATTCGGACCCGGTCCTTGTGGGCACGATCTGCATCGCCATGCTTTTCGGGATGGCGCTGCTGGGGGTGCGAGTGGCCTTCGCCGCGGCCATCGCCGGCTTCATCGGCATGGTGGAGCTGATCGGCTTCCGGCCAGGCGCCTCGCAGGTCGGCTCGATCCCCTATGCGAAGACCTCGCTGTATGCCCTCTCAGTCCTGCCGCCGTTCATCCTGATCGGGTTCCTGGCGTTTCATGCAGGCATGACAACCAAGCTTTTCGACGCGGCGCGCAAGTGGATCGGCTGGGTGCCAGGTGGCCTTGCGGTTGCGACCGTCTTTGCGCAAGCGGGCTTCGCGGCGGTCTCGGGCGCATCGACGGCCACTGCGGCCGTGTTCTCCCGCGTCGCGATCCCGGAGATGCTTTCCAACGGCTACGACAAGAAACTGGCGGCGGGCGTGGTGGCTGCCGGGGGCACGCTGGCGACCCTGATCCCGCCATCGGCGATCCTGGTCATCTACGCGCTGATCGTCGAGGAATCGGTGGGTGCGCTGCTGCTGGCCGGGTTCCTGCCAGGGGTCGTCTCGGCGCTGATCTATGCCGGGATCATCATCCTATGGGCCAAGACGCACCGCAACGCGGGCCCCGCGGTGGGCGGGTTCACCTGGGGTGAGCGGATGCGCGCGCTGCCGGGCGTCTTTCCAATCATCCTTGTTGCGCTCATCATCATCACGGCGATCTACGACGGCTGGGCCACGATCACCGAGGCCGGTGCGCTCGGTGCCTTCATCGTGCTGATCCTGGCCTTCATGCAGGGGATGAAAGGGCAGGGCCTGAAAGAGGCGCTGATGGAGACCGCCCGCCTGACGGTCATGATCTTCACCCTGATCTGGGGCATCTTCATCTTCGTGACGTTCCTGAACTACTCGACGGTGCCGCAGGCGTTCTCGGCGTGGTTGGTGGACCTCCCCTACGATCCCTACATGATCCTGTTCTGCATCCTGATCGGCTACGCGATCCTGGGCATGTTCATGGACGCGATCGGCATGTTGCTGGTGACACTGCCGATTTTCTACCCGGCGGTCATGGCGCTGAATGGTGGCGAGTACGTCACGCGTGAGGAGTCGGCCTTCGGGCTGACCTTTGAGGAATGCTCGATCTGGTTCGGGATCATCGTTGTGAAGATGGCCGAGGTCTGCCTGATCACGCCGCCGATAGGGCTGAACTGTTTTGTGGTCAACGGGGTGAGGCCGGATATCCCGCTGTCGGACGTGTTCCGCGGCATCGCGATCTTCTTCGTCGCCGATGTGCTGGCCATCGCGGCGCTCGTCATCTTTCCCGAGATCGTGCTGTTTCTGCCGGACCTTCTGCGGGGATGACAAGGTCGTCTCCCCGGCGCCATTGAGACGCCGGGAAGCCGTCGGGCGCCCGGCCGCGAGCATCGCATAATCACGGGTCTGATTGCCTTTCACGCGTAGGCGCCTCAACGCTGCGTGATGCAGGATCCGCCTCGAACCGAGTTCACGCGCGCCGCCATCGGCGTTGTCGGATTGTGCTTTGTTCTCAACACACTGGCGCGCGGCAACGGCGAGACCTTTGCCGTCTTCTATGGCCCGTTGCTGGAGAGTTTCGGATGGGGGAGGGCGGCGACCTCGTCTCTCTACTCGGCGTTCATGATCGCGCTGGGGTTCTCCGGTCCGGTCATCGGTGCCGTCTTCGACCGCTTTGGCGGACGAGTCGTCTATGTGGGTGGCCTGCTGGCCTATGGGGCGGGGTTCCACGTGGCCGCGGCCATGACGGAGCTCTGGCATGGCTGGCTGGGGCTTGGTCTCCTCGTCGGCATAGGCGCAGCCGCGACCGGCATGACTCCTGCGACGGGGCTGATTAGCCGCTGGTTCGACCGCAACATGACCTTTGCGATCTCGTTTGCCTATTCCGGATTTGCTGTTGGAGCGCTGTTGCTTGCGCCCCTGAGCGGCCTGATGATCGAGGCGGGTGGCTGGCGCTGGACCTACGCGATGCTGGGCTGGGGACTGCTCGCGCTGGCCGTTGTCACCGCTGTCCTGCCCTGGGGCCGCATCGAGCAAGGCACACGTCCCAAGGGACCGCCTCGGTCGCTCATCCCGGATGCACGCGTGTTCAGGCAGGTGCCGTTCTGGGGATTGTTCGCCGTGTTCTTCCTCACATCGCTCTGCACCTACACCGTCCAGGTCCCGGCGGTGGTCTATCTCGAGGACGCGGGCTACGACCGGCTGGCGGCGACATTTGCCTTCGGACTGACCGCGTTCATGTCGATGGTGGGGATCGTTGGCTCCGGCTGGCTGGCCGACCGGATCGGGCAGCGTTGGGTCGCGACGCTGGGATATTCGTTGACGATCACGGGTGTCGGGGCGCTTGCGGCCTTGGCAATAACCGGTCCTAACCTTCTGATATTGAGCATCTTTCTGGTCTGCTTCGGTGGTGCGATGGGCTCGCGCGGGCCGGTGGTGTCATCTCTGACCGCGCGCCTGTTCGAGGGACAGGTTGGGGCCGTCTTCGGGTTGATCATGGTGGGCCTTGGGCTCGGCGGCGCGGTCGGGGCCTGGGCGTCCGGCTGGCTCTTCGACGTCACCGGCGGGTATGAGGCGGGTCTGGCGCTCGCCGCGAGCTCCAGCCTTCTCGGGATAGTTGTCTTCTGGGCGATCCCGGAGCTGGAACGCGGTCAGGTCCCGGACGCCGCCGCGTCGCGGCGCGCCTGGCGTTCCCGCCAGGCCAGATAGAACCCCGCGAAGAACACGACACCTCCGCCGACCCAGGTGTAAGTATCTGGTATCTCTCCGAAAATCCAGGCGCCCAGGATTGCGACCCAGATGAGGCGGAGAAACTCGAACGGCATCACGACCGTGGGCTCGGTCTCCTTCAGTGACTGGCTGATGCACATCTGCGCGACCGTGCCGGTGACGCCGATGGCAACCATCCAGAGCCATCCCTCCGCCGTGGGCTGCGTCCAGAACCAGATCGCCGGGCCCAGCGTGTAAAGCGCCAGGAAGATGTTCATGTAGGCGACGATCGTCAGTGCGGACTCCGTCCGGCTCATCACCTTGATGATTGTCAGCACCACCGCCCAGCAGAAGGACGCGGCGATCACCAGGACCGGTCCCGTATCCATCGGGATGATCCCGGGACGCAAAATGACCAATACCCCTAAAAATCCTGTAAAGATTGCAACCCAGCGCCGGATGCGAAACCGCTCGCCCAGGATGACCACTGACAGGACGGCCGCAAAGATGGGCGCGGAGAAGCCGAGCGCCGTGGCGTGAGCGACCTCGGTGATCGAGAGCGCGTAGAAGAACATCATCATCGCGCCCGCGTTGATGACGCCGCGAAAGGCGTGGAGCGGCAGGCGCTGGGTCTTCAGAAAACCCAGTCCGGACGACATCAGAATCGGTAAAAAGACGAGGAATCCGAAGACGTTACGGAAGAACGCGATCTGCATGGGATGCAGCTCAGCGGCGGCGTGCTTGATCATCGCGTGCATGATGGAGAAGGCAACGGTCGAGAGGCACATCAGCAGGATCCCGCGTACCTCGGGCGGCGCCTTGGCCCAGGCGGCGGAATAGCCGGCCATGTACTTCTGGGGCAGAAAATCCATCGCCCCTGCTTGATCCGGCTGGCGCCAGGGCGCAATGCTGGGATGCGGGGGAGGCTGATCCATCCGCCAGTTGATGGGGGACGATGTGAGCTTTGCGGAGCTGATCACGTGCATGACCCAAGCCGCCTGCCTGGGCGACGGGGCGGCGGTCGCCGCCTGTTTCACGGCTGACGGGCGCTACCACGATGTGTTCTACGGCACCTTCCAGGGCGCTGAAATCGTTGACTTAATTGAAGGTCGCTTCCATCGGGACGGGGGTGATTTTCGCTGGGATCTCCATGAACCTGTCGCCACCGGAGGGATCGGATATGTCCGATATGTGTTCTCCTATGTCTCCCGGCTCGAGGGGCATGCGGGCCGACGCGCGTGCTTTGAAGGCGTGGCCATCTGCCGCCTGAAGGACGGCCTGATCCAGGAGTACCGGGAGGTTGCGAACGCGGCGACGGGGCTCTCGCTCATGGGCTTTCCGGAAGCCCGGGTCGCACGGTTCGTCGCCCGGGAAGCACGGGATCTGCTGGCCCGTGAGGAGGCGGCAGCGCACCGCGGTTAACCCTTTGGCGCTGGGGTTCACCCCGTATTGCAGGCGTATTGCACCTGTATGGCTCGCGTATTGCAGGCGTATTGCACCTGTATGTACAGAATGTCGATCGGCCAGAGGTTAACCGGGTCGCCCGAAGGCCCTGTCGGCAGTTGGGACAAACCGGAATGCGCCCGTCAGTCCGCCGCCATGGCCGCACCCGAGGCGACGAGCGCGTCGATCTCCTCACCCGTCATACCGACCTCGGCCAGCACCGCGCGGGTGTGCTCGCCATGGACAGGCGCGTGCACCTCGGGCGCGCTCTCCATGTCGAAGGCGATCGGATGGCGCACGATCTTCAGGGGCCCCTCGGTCGGGTGGTCGTGCGGCTCGAAGACACCGCTCTCCGTCAGGTGCGGGTCGTCGAACAGCGTCTCCAGTGTGTTCACGCGCCCGCAGGGAATGTCGGCGTCCTTGAACAATGCGAGCCACTCCTCGGTGGTCCGGGCCGGCATCGCCTCATCGACCATCTGGTAGAGGTCCTTCACGCGAGCCGAGCGGGACGTGACGGACTGGAACCAGTCCTCCTGCATGACCTCCTCGCGTCCGATCAGCTTCAGCATCTTCTCCCAGTGCTTGTCGATGTACGGTAGTACCGCGACAAAGCCGTCCCTGGTGGGGTAGGGACGGCGGTAGGGGTTCAGCAGCCGCACGTAGCCCGGCGGCCCGATGGGTGGCTGGTGGGTCTGGCCCTGCAGGTGCTCGACCATCAGGAAGTAGCTGGCGGTCTCCATCATCGGAACCTCGAAGGGGACCACCTTGCCGGTGCGTTCGCGGTGAAGCAGCGCGGCCAGTACGCCTTCGACCACGAACATGCCCGTCAGCTTGTCGACCAGGATCTGGGGCACGAATCGGGGCTCGCCCTGCTGGTTGGCGTTGACAGCGGCGATACCAGAGAGCGCCTGCACCACGTCATCATAGGCGGCGTCATTCTCGTAAGGCCCGCCGCGCCCGAACCCGATGGCGGCGCAGTGGATCACCCGGGGATGCCTCTTCGCCAGCGCTTCTGGGTCGAGACCTAGCTTCTCGCAGGCCTTGCGGCGCATGTTCGTGACGAAGACATCCGCGGTGGCCAGGATCCGGTCAAGTGCTGCCCGACCTTCCTCGGTCTTGAGGTCCAGCGTGACCGAGCGTTTGTTGCGATTCGCGTTAAGGAACCCTGCCCCCATCAGGGGCGACTTCATGGGCGCGATATGGCGCACGGCCTCGCCCGACGGTGGCTCGACCTTGATCACGTCCGCGCCAAGCACACCCAGCTGCGCCGTCGCGAACGGGCCCATGATGACGGACGTCAGATCGACGACGCGAATACCTTCCAGAAGCGGGGTCATGCGGCCTCCGTCACGCAAGGGCCGGCGGCACTCCTCGCGCCTCCTGCGTCTTCATCTGGCCAGAAATACCTCGAGGTCGTCAGTGTTGCGCCAATGGTCCGAGCGACATTGACGACGAGAGCAGAGCTCTCGCCGGGGCCCGAAGGGCACCGGGGACGTGACGCCGCGCGACGATCCAGGGACACCGGCTTCATGCATATTCCTCGCGCAACTGCGTCTTGATGATCTTGCCGTTGGCATTCCGGGGCAGGGGGCTGTCGCGGAAGTGAATGACCTCGGGCACCTTGTAATCGCTGAGCCGCTCGGCGGCGAAGGCGCGGATGTCCTCGGCCAGCGTGTCGCCGGGCGCAGCACCTTTCGGGACGACGACCGCATGGACCCGCTCGCCCAGCACCGGGCACGGCCGCCCGATGATCGCGCTCTCCATGACGTTGGGATGGAACGAGAGCTGGCTCTCGACCTCGATCGAATAGATCTTGAAGCCGCCGCGGTTCAGCATGTCCTTTATGCGATCATGGACCTTGATGAACCCGTCCTCGGTCATCGAGCCGACGTCGCCGGACTTCCAGTAACCGCCGACGAAGTTCCGGGCGTTCGCCTCGGCGTTATCCCAGTACCCCGGGACCACGTTCGGCCCCTTCATCCAGATCTCGCCCTGCTCGCCCGGAGGAACCTCGGTCCCATCGGCGTCGAAGATGCCCACCTCGGTGCAATGGAGGGCGATCCCGACGCAGTCGCGGTGCGAGGCCGCGAAACGGTGCGGGTTCATGGCGGTGGGGCTGGTCGCCTCGGTGGCGCCATAGCCGTTCATGAGGCCCACATGCGGCGCGCGCCTGGCCATCTGCTCGATTGTCGCCTCGGGCATTGGCGCGCCGCCGTAGCCGCCGATCTTCCAGGCACTGAGGTCATAGCCATCGAACTCTGGCTCGAGCAGGAAGAGGTTGTACATCGCGGGCACGATCAGCGTGTGGGTCACGCGCTCCCGCGCCATCAGCTCCAGACAGCCGGCTGCCTTGAACTGGCGCAGAAAGACGATGGTGGCACCGCGGGCGAGCGCGGTGGAGATGTTGGCGATCAGCCCCGTGACATGGGACGCAGGGACCGCCAGAAGCGAGCGGTCGCCCGCCTTCATTTCCATCGAATAGGCGAAGTGGAGCGACGAGTGCACGATGCTGAGATGGGTGAGCATCGCCCCCTTGGGTCGTCCCGTCGTGCCAGACGTGTACAGGATCGTCGCGCAGTCTTCCTCCGGCACGGCAACCGGGGGCAGGGGGTCGGCGAAAAACTCCTCGTAAGGGGTGGCCCCGTCCGCCGTCCCGTAAGCCACGGCCCTAAGCCGGACGCTGGGGATCTCCGCGGGCGCCGGGATATGTGCCGCAAGCTCCGTGTCGAAGACGATGGCAGACGCGCCACACTGGGTCGCGGCATAGGTGATTTCAGGCGCGGGTTGGCGCGGGTTCATCGGCACGGCGATCAGCCCGGCGCACTGGCAGGCGAGCCAGGTCTCGACAAAGGCGAAGCGGTTGCCGAAGAGGATCGCGACGCGGTCACCCTGGGTGAGCCCGGCCGCGATCAGCCCCCCGGCAAGCCGGCGGGCCCGATCGGCCAACGCGCCGTAGGACATTCGGCCTTCCTCGCCGGTCATCGCCTCCTGATCCGGGGCTGCGCGCACCGAGGCCGCGAACATCTCCCAGACCGACGCCGGGCGCTCGGCAAAGCACCAGACGACCCTGTCGCCGCAGTGCACCTCGCGGCGCAGCTGAAACGGCTGTTCGTCGCGCCAGTGCATTACTTGTCGCTGTAGCGCACGCCACCGACGGACCAGTTGCGCTTGTCATGCTCCTCGATGATGACATGCGTCGCCTCTGGCGGCAGGCCAAACACATCGGACATCGCGGCAGTCAGCCGTTCGGCAAGCTCTTTCTTCTTCTCCTCGGGACGTCCCTCGAGGATGTCGACGCGGATCACGGGCATGTGCATCTCCCTTGACGGTGGTCACGTCTTGCGGCGACCGTTGGCCGAGAGGTATCGCAACCGAGCCGCGCGGCAAACGGCTCCCGGGTCCAAGGATGTGATGATGTCGACATGGCAGGATCGGAAGACCTTCACCGAGGTCATGGGACAGCGCATGGCGCATGTCGAAATGGGCACAGGCGCGCCGGTGGTTCTGCTGCACGGCAACCCCACGTCCAGCTTTCTATGGCGGCATGTCATGGCGGCCATGGACGGTGCGGGGCGCCTGATCGCGCCCGATCTGATCGGCATGGGCGACAGCGACAAGCTACCGGAGAGCGGGCCCGATCGCTACACACTGGCCGAGCACGCGCGCTATCTGGATGCCTGGTTCGATGCGGTGGTCCCGGACGGTCCGGTCACGCTGGTCCTGCATGATTGGGGCGGGCCGCTCGGATTTCGCTGGGCGCGGCTGAATACCGGTCGTGTCCGCGCGATCGCCTACATGGAGACCGTCCTCCGGCCCATGACGCTGGCTGAATGGCCCGAGGAGATACGGGGGCTCTTCGGTGCAATGCGCGGCGAGCCTGGCGAAGATATGATCCTGGAGAAGAACGTCTTCGTCGAGCGGATCCTCCCGGGCTCGATCCTGCGCACCCTGAGTGACGATGAGATGGCCGAGTACCGCCGCCCGTTTGCCGAGCCCGGCGAGGACCGGCGGCCAACACTGACGTGGCCGCGACAGATCCCGCTGGATGGCGAGCCGCCCGAGGCTGTCGGGATCGTCGCGGAGAACTGGGACTGGCTGCGCAACTGGGACGGCCCGAAGTTGCTGGTCGATGCCGATCCCGGCGCGATCATGAAGGGCAACGTCCTGACGGATGCTCGCGGACTGTCAAACCAGTCCGAAATCACGGTTGCCGGTAGTCATTTCATTCAGGAGGACTCGGGGGCGGAGATTGGGCGCGCGGTCGCCGAGATGATCCATGGGCTCGATTAACGGAGCGTACGCTAGGTGGCAGTATGTTCAGGTTTAGCTAAACTTGATTGATGCATAATTAACATAATAAATATTCTGCGGAATCTTCTGCCACGTATCAAAGGCAGCGCCGTTGATCATGACGACCCCTTTTCCAGATCGGTCGCTCCCCGCACAAACCCGTCTTTCGAGCCTCCGATTTCCAGCATCCACCAACTGGGCACGTTTTCTGCGGCTGTGTGCCAGTCGTTCGGGACGGGACTCTTTGCCAACGAACTTGGGTGAAGGCTCAAGATAACGACACAGGTCTCGCCTGGGTACCTTTCGTCCAGCACTTCGATCGGAGATCCGCAGGTTTTGCAGCGGCCGCGCTTGGCGTGCTTTGAGGACTGATAGTAATCCAGTCCCTTGTGCTTGCCGGTGAACTCGAGAGCTCCCTTGAAAGACACCCAGGAAACCGTTGGCGCCCCGGCCCAGCGTTGGCACATCGTGCAGCTGCAGGTATGCGGTGCGAAGGGTTCCGCCCTGATTCTGTACTGGGTGTCGCCGCACAAGCATCGCCCCTTGTACGTGCTCATCCCGTTCTCCCATTGGCGTTGATCACTGCTGTTGATTGTTGCACGGAGCCCCCGGCATCTCTGCAAAAAAAATGGCCGCCGGCACGAAGCACGGCGGCCAAGTGGCAATCCAGAGAGGGACAATCACGCAGGAGGTGGAAACAGGCTCCGAGACGACCGGTGAGCAGATACCAGTCTGTGCGTTTTCACCCTGGACTGCAGGCGAACAGAATTCAGAAAAACGCTGGCAGCGTGAAGCCACCAAAGATGAGGAAAACCATCGCAACCACGCCAATGGCATCGGCAAGCGCCTCGCGCGGAGCTGCCGTCACGATCCGATGGGCTTTTTCAATGGTGCGCATTAGGTTTCCTCCGTTGATGTTCTGTTAATGTTCATTAAAATCATTGACGAAGTCAAGATCAAAAAGAGAACATTAGTGAACAAATGGGGTTTTCCTCATCCCGCGCGCAGGAGGCGGACGGAGTCGTCGCGTTCCATAAGGTATAACAGGACCTTAAGCGCCTGCCCGCGTTCGGATGTCAGCTCCGGGTCTGATGCCAGAACCATCCTTGCGTCATCCCGGGCCAGCGCCATGAGGTCGGTGTCGCGCGCGATGTCAGCGATGCGAAATCTGGGGAGCCCAGATTGCGCGGTGCCGAGCGCATCGCCCGCGCCGCGAATTCTGAGGTCTTCCTCGGCGATACGGAAGCCATCTTCGGTTTCGCGCATGATCTGAAGGCGGGCCCTCGCGGTGTCTCCCAACGGCGATTGGTATAGGAGCAAACAATAGGAAGCCGCCCTGCCCCTGCCGACGCGACCCCGTAGCTGGTGAAGCTGGGCCAGCCCAAAGTGCTCGGCCTGTTCTATGACCATGATCGTGGCCTCAGGCACATCGACCCCGACTTCGATCACGGTCGTCGCCACCAGCACCTGAGCGCGGCCGGATTGGAAGTCCGCCATGGCGGCGTCCTTCTGATCGGGCGGCATCTGGCCATGCACAAGCCGCACACGCTCGGCGCCGAGTTCGCGCGCCAGATCGGCATAGCGCGCCTCGGCGGCAACCAGATCGCTGAGATCGGACTCTGCGACCAGAGGGCAGACCCAATAGGCCCGGTGGCCGTCCTTGCAGACCGCGCGCAGCCGTTCGATGACCGCATCGAGACGCCCCATCGAGACGAGGGCCGTCTCGACCGGTCTGCGACCAGGCGGCTTTTCGTCCAGGACCGAGATGTCCAGATCGCCGTACCCGGCCAACGCCAGCGTGCGCGGGATCGGTGTCGCGGTCATCACAAGCACGTCTGCGCCAGCGGGTGCCTTGGCGGCTAGCTCCATGCGTTGGCGCACGCCGAAGCGGTGCTGCTCGTCCACGATGATCAGACGCAGATCATGGAAGTCCACGCCTTTCTGGAAGAGCGCATGTGTTCCGAGGACGATCTGCGCCCTGCCCTGCGCGATCGCTTCGAGCTTCTCGCGGCGCCCGGCGCCTGTATCGCGCCCGGTCAGCAGGGTCAGGTGAACGCCCACCGCCTGGGCGAGCTCGGACAATCCCGCCGAATGCTGCCGGGCCAGGATCTCGGTCGGGGCCATCATCGCGGCCTGCCCTCCCGCCTCAACCGCCTGGAGCATCGCGATCATCGCGACCAGCGTCTTGCCCGCGCCGACATCGCCCTGCAGGAGCCGCATCATCCGCGTCTCGGCGGCCATATCTCCCGAGATCTCGGCCATCGCTCGCGTCTGCGCCCCGGTCGGCCTGTGCCCAAAAGCCGCGAGGGCGTCGTCGCGCAGACGCCCATGCCCGGCGTTCACGCGGCCCTTGCCGCGGCGCATTCTGGCCCGGACAAGTTGCAGAGCCAGCTGGTGCGACAGCAGTTCGTCATAGGCAAGCCGCGCGCGGGCCGCGTTCCCTGGCGCAAGCGCCTCGCGCCCCTCCGGACGGTGGGCTGCCCGCACGGCATCGGGCCAATCGGTCCAGCCACGGTCGCCGGTAGCCGCACGTGCCAGCCAATTCGGCATGTCCGGTAGCCGGGACAGGACGCCGTCGACAGCCTTGGATACCATCCGCTGCGACAGACCCTGGGTCAGCGGATAGATGGGCTCCCACGCCGGCAGCGTGTCCGCTTCGGTCTCGGACAGGACGTGATCTGGATGTGGCATTTGCAGGCGACCGTCGAAGATATCGACCTTGCCTGAAACCACGCACGTCTCGCCTTCGGGGAACGTCCGTTCCAGCCAGTCGCGGCGGGGCCGGAAGTAGATCAGGTCGAAGAGCTGTCCTCCGCCCTCGACCTGGATGCGGTATGGCTGGGCCTGCGTGCGTCCAGGCCGATGCGCGCCAATGCGGACGAGAACGGTGGCAACTTCCCCTGGCGCGATCCCGTGGAGCGAGGTGCGCAGACGCCGATCCTCGACTCCCATGGGCAGCAGAAGTGCCAGATGCGCCGGGTAGGTCACACCCAGTTTCTCGAAGAGCTGCGCGGTCTTCTCGCCGATACCCGGTAGTGCGGTCAGCGAGGTGAACAGCGGATAGAGGATTTCCGGGCGGCCGACGGTCATGATCTTCTCTAGATCACGATTCTAGCCTGCACCGCCAGCCGCGAGATCACTGAGCATCGCTTACCGCCAGAACCGGCGCATCTTTGCAAGCTTGTCCCAGCCGGTTGACGCCTCGGGCCAAAGCCGTTCGGCCTCGGCTTCCAGACGGCCCAGAAGACGCCCGGCGGCGCGGCTGGCTGCTCCGTCCCCGACGCCGGGTGCGTCGGGTGCTGTTAGCACCGCTTCGGCCATCGCAGCATCGTTCAATGCGCCAAAATAGGTCTGCAAATCCTTGATCTGACGAAGAAAACCGCCAAGTGCGACGGGATCGTAGAGCCCGCGAAACGCCTCGATCATGTAGCGCAGCTTCTTGAGCTCCTTGCGCATCTCATGGCGCGCCTCGATTGACAGGGTCTGCATCTGGCGCCCATACGCGGCAACTCGCTTCCAACGCTTGTCCAGAACCGATCGCGCGAACGCACCTGTCGGTTGGGCCAGGCGACTGGTCTGGCTGTGATCATGTTGGTCGAGCCAACCGCGCCCCGCGAGAAATGCTGCAAATGCCAGGCCCCAGCGCGTCACCTCCGGCCCGGCCATATGGGCACGGACATGGTCCCGCACGGCATTGCGCCGATTCTCAAGCGCGGTGAGGAGCGGACGAAAACCCGTCTCGCCGGGGTTCTCCTCGGCGATCGGGCGGATCATCTCCTCGATCAGGACGTCGAGATCCCGCATGGCACCGACCTCCGCGCCTAGCGTGCGCGCTATGTCGTTCCACGGCGCGACGGCACCGGACCCGAAGACCGGGCGGAGGGCCGTCAGGGCGCTGCGAAGCCGGCGGAGCGACACCCGCACCTGATGTGGGCCGGCCGTGTCAGGGCTCTCGATCAGTAGAGCGACGTTCGGCATATAGTGCGCAAGCCCTTCGGACAGGATCGCGATCGCCGATGCTTCGATCGTATCGCCGGGATCAACCGCGACAGGACGCGCCTTGCGCAGCGGCGGCGGGTGGATGCCGCCGTTGAGCAGTGCAAGCGCTCGCTCAGACTTGGAGACAGAGGAGAAACGGACCGGCCCCCGGTCGATCAACTCCGAGGCAAGAGCGTAGAGCCCTGCCTGCGCGCCGTCCTGAAGCTCGATCTCCGCCTCGATCAGTGGAGCGGTGTTCCCACCGCCGATGACTTCGCCGACGTCGATGGCCAGTTCGGCTGAGCCGCCACCCGGCAGAGCGAGGTTGCGGCGCGTGCGGCGAAAGCGCGTCTCGACCACGGGGACCAGCCCCTCACGAGCCGCGCCGATCACGCGCTCGCGCAGGTCATCGTCGGTGATACGCTCGGGGTGGATTTTGCCGCCGGGCACCTTGCACTCATCCTCCAGCGGCATGGAGAGCCCTTGCAGCATGGGCCCGTTCGATCGTTTCACCGTCTGGATCCAGTGCCGACCAGCTTTGCGTACGCGCAGCGCAATACCACTCGCACGCAATTGTTGGTCGTCGGTGTCATAGTAGACCGAGTGCAGGACCTCGCTGCGAGCCCGCCCCATGCCTCGAGCCTTCAGAGCCGGCGCGGCGCGCAGGCGCTTTTCCTGCGCTTCGTCCAGCTCGAGTTTCAGCTCGATCTCTCTCATACGACGGATTTATGAACGTCGTATGCCACGGCGCAAGGACAATCGACAAATTTTCGATTTGTCGAAAGGCAGTGCAACCTCTCAGTCGTTGATCAGCGCCAGCCAACCGTCCTCGTCCAGCGTGTCGATCCCCAGCTCCGCCGCCTTCTTGAGCTTCGAGCCTGCGCCGGGCCCCGCCACCACAAGATCCGTCTTGGCCGAGACCGAACCCGAGACCTTGGCCCCCAATGCCTCGGCCCGCGCCTTGGCCTCGGCGCGTGACATCTTCTCGAGCGTGCCGGTAAACACCACGGTCTTGCCCGCCACGGGACTGGCTTCGGCGGGGGCTTCTGCATCCATGGGGCTGACATGATCCAGCAAACGCGCGAGCGCCGCTTCGTTCTGGGGGTCTGCAAAGAAAGCAAGCACCGCGTCGGCCAGTGTTTCTCCCACACCATCGATGGCCACCAACGCCTCGCGGTCTGCCTCGATCATCGCAGCATGGAACGCGTCCCAAGACAGGTAGGTCCGCGCGAACATCCGCGCTGTCGTCTCGCCTACGTGCCGGATCCCCAGCGCAAAGATGAACCGTGCGAGGTCTGGTGTCCGGCGCTCGTCGATTGCGGCCATGAGGTTATCTATGGACTTCTGATTGGTGACGCGGCCCTTCTCATCGCGCCGTTCCAGCGCCCCGCGCTTCTCATGCAGCATGAAGATGTCAGCAGGTTCCTTGATCAAACCGCGCGCGTGAAAGTCTTCGACCTGTTTTGCCCCGAGCCCTTCGATGTCCAACGCCGCGCGAGAGACAAAGTGCTTGAGGTGCTCGACCGCTTGGGCCGGACAGGTCAGGCCATTGGTGCAGCGGCGCACGGCCTCGCCTTCCTCGCGGATCGCGGGGGCGCCGCACTCGGGGCAGACTTCGGGCATCACGAAGGTCACCGCATCGGCGGGTCGCTTGGTCAGGTCCACGTCCAGCACTTTTGGGATCACATCGCCCGCGCGGAAGACGGTGACCATATCGCCCTCGCGAAGATCCCTGCCCTCGCGGATCGGCGTGCCGTCCGAGCCGACACCTGCAACGTAATCCTCGTTATGGAGGGTCGCGTTCGAGACGACGACCCCGCCGACCGTGACGGGGGTCAAGCGGGCAACGGGGCTAAGCGCGCCCGTGCGGCCGACCTGGATCTCGATTTTCTCGAGGACCGTGGTCGCATACTCGGCAGGAAACTTGTGGGCGATCGCCCATCGCGGTGTCGTGGAGCGGAAGCCGAGCCGTTCCTGCCAATCGAGACGGTCGACCTTGTAAACGACCCCATCGATGTCATAGGGCAGCTGCGCGCGCTGAGCTTCGATGGCGCGGTAGTGGTCCAGCAACGCGTCAACCGTTTCGCACTTCTTGGTCAGCGGGTTGGTCTGGAACCCCCAGTCGGCAAATGCCGCCACCACACCTGATTGGGTTTCGGCCGGGAGGTCGGTGACGTCGCCCCAAGCGTACGCAAAGAAGCTCAGCGGGCGGGATGCAGTTATGCTTGGGTCCAGCTGGCGCAGGGATCCCGCCGCGAAGTTGCGAGGATTGGCGTAAACTTTCTGGCCCTTCGTTTCCTGCTGACGATTCATTTCGGCGAACGCGTCTTTCGACATGTAGACCTCGCCGCGCACCTCGAGCACATGGGGCACGTTACCGATCAACTCATCGGGGATATCGGCAATGGTCCGGGCGTTTGCAGTCACGTTCTCGCCGACGGTGCCGTCACCGCGGGTCGCTGCCTCGACCAGCTTTCCCCCTTCGTAGCGGAGCGCGAGCGAGACCCCATCGATCTTGGGCTCTGCCGTGATCGCGACCGCGTGGTCATCAGCCAGCGACAGGAACCGGCGTATCCGGGCAACAAAGTCGTGGACCTCAACATCCTCGAAAGCATTCGAAAGCGACAGCATCGGAACCCGGTGGCGTACCTTTCCGAAGCCCTCCGCCGGGGCAGCCCCCACCATCCTCGTTGGACTGTCCGGGGCAGCTAGGTCAGGAAACTCCTCCTCGAGCGCCAGGAGCCGGGCTTTCATGGCATCGTACTCAGCGTCGGAAATCTCGGGGGAATCGTGAGTGTGATACTCGGAGTTTGCGCGCCGGAGGCTCGCAGACAGCAGCTGTATCTCGGCTTTTGCCTTCGCCGGGGTGAGATCAGATAACGCGCTCATGGGGCCGAAGTGTGCGACTTCCCCCTGCCCGGTCAACCCGTTGTAACGAGAGAACCTAGGTGTCGGGGAGTGACGACGTTAGCGTTGCGTTCAGACTTCCTCGGCCTCTGCCTCCGCGCGAGACTTTCCAACGACATCTTGCGCAAGTGCAGCGGCCATGAACTGGTCGAGATCACCGTCGAGCACACCTTGCGTGTCCGACGTCTCCAGTTTCGTGCGCAGGTCTTTGACCTGCTGGTAGGGTTGCAGCACGTAGTTCCGAATCTGATGCCCCCAGCCGATGTCACCCTTGGCATCATGCGCATCTTGGATCGCCTGGGTTCGTCGCTTCATTTCAAGATCATAGAGCCGCGCCCGCAGGGCCTTCATCGCAATGTCACGGTTCTGATGCTGGGACTTCTCCGAGCTCGTGACAACAATGCCTGTAGGGACGTGGGTGATACGCACAGCCGAATCGGTGGTATTGACGTGCTGGCCCCCTGCCCCGGAGGACCGGTACGTATCGATCCGGATTTCATTCGGCGGGATGTCAATCTCGATAGTGTCGTCGATGACCGGGTAGACCCAGACGGACGAGAAGCTGGTGTGGCGGCGCGCCTGGCTGTCGAACGGACTGATCCGCACCAGCCGGTGCACACCGGACTCTGTCTTGAGCCAGCCGAACGCGGAGTCGCCCTTGATCTGGTACGTCACCGACTTGATGCCGGCTTCGTCGCCAGGCGTCTCGGACTGCAACTCTATCTTGAAGCCACGCGCCTCGGCCCAGCGCAGATACATGCGTGAGAGCATCGCCGCCCAGTCGCAGCTTTCGGTCCCGCCCGCGCCAGAGTGGATTTCCAGGAACGCATCGTTCGCGTCAGTCTCACCTGAAAGAAGCGCCTCAATTTCAGCGGCAGCCGATTGTTCGCGGATCTGGGCAAGCGCTGCTTCCGCTTCCGCGACAATCTCAGCGTCGTCCTCGGCCTCGCCCAACTCGATCAGTTCCGTGTTGTCGGTGAGGCCCTGCGCCAGCTCCTTGTACCGGTCAACGGCATCAGCAAGTTTTTGGCGATCGCGCATGACCTTCTGAGCGTGTGCCG
This sequence comes from Pseudomonadota bacterium, assembly GCA_039033215.1. GTDB lineage: Bacteria > Pseudomonadota > Alphaproteobacteria > Rhodobacterales > Rhodobacteraceae > Thermohalobaculum. The sequence goes on from JBCCDA010000012.1 coordinate 33,758, forward strand.
GATCATTCCAAAGCCCGGGATCCTCGGCGCGGGCGTTCAGCTCATCCAGCCGGTGTTCGGCCGTCTCCCAACCGATCCTCTGGCGCAGAAGCTCCAGGGATTTCTCGATCTCGACTGCGAGGTTTTCGGTCTCGGCTTTCATCACGGCACCTTGCGCGGCTGGGCTGCCCTAGTTAGCGGCAGACCCGGGCGAGGACAAGGAGCGCTCAGTTCCTCGGAGGGTTGATCGTGAAGGCAAGGCGCCGCAACACGGTTCCATCGGCCATGACGTATTGCAGTTCGACGGAACCATGTCCTGTTGGCGGGGGCAAACTGGTCGCCGTGAGATCGCCGGGCATACCCAGCGCCTCCACCGACGAGAGCTCTGCGCCTGATTGAACCTCTACGACGACCAGTCGATCACCGGCCGCAGCCGGACCTCGCCAGTGGGCGATGACTTCAACGCCGAAATTGTAAGGGGAGTCCGTCGACAGGCTGACCGGTGTGGCCGCGACGTCGATCACGGTGCTTGCAAGGCGTCGACCATCCTTTGACACGTGGTTGAGCCGATAGGTGCCAGCAACACGCGGTGCGGTGAACTGGGCGGTTCCGTTGAGGACCTGCGCCACGGTCGCAGTTTCTCCCGCGCCGGTGTTCGACGCAGGTCCCTGGAGATCCAATCGACCATCAGGAGCACGGGACACCGAAACACGCACGAGCGCACCTTGGTCCACCGTGTCCGAGACCTCTATCGGGGACGGCGCCACTGGCGCCTGTGCAAACGCAACGACCGCTACGCTACTCAGCACCGCCACCAAGAGGGAGGCTGCCAGCGTCGTTTGCATGGTAACAAGGGTCAAGCCGTTGCCTCAGTAGATACCGCCAGTTCCCAAACCGATGGTCCCCGTCGACCCACCGCCGCCTCCGTCTCCGCCCGAGCCCTGCCCAATTGGAGTATCGTCTCCCTCTGGCAGAATGTACGGCAGATCAGCACCATAGACGCCGAAGAGTTCGGTATCACTCGCCAGCGCAAGGCAATCCGTCGTGCACGAGGCGATCTCGGCTTCGATACCCCGGCGATACACCTCAACCAGAACGTGCGGCCCCTCTTCGTCGTCCGGCAGACGCTCGCCCGTGTCCCGGTGAATCTTGATGGTCACGAGCCCGCTTCCTTGTGGAGGTCGAAACTTCCCAGGTTTTCGAGTCTTCATGGCTTCCTTCATGAACTCGCGAAACACCGGTCCACACAAGGTGCCACCGTAGGCTCCCTTGCCCATTGGAGTGGGTTGGTCGAACCCGATGAAACAGCCTGCGACCATGTTTGCGGTGAAGCCAATGAACCATGCGTCTTTGGCGTCGTTCGTCGTGCCGGTCTTGCCCGCAACAGGGAAACCCAATCCGCCAACGGTCCGGCTGGCAGTCCCCTGGCTAACGACGCCTTCCAGCATGTTCACGAGCTGGTACGCCGTTGCAGGATCCATGATCTGACTACGCTGATCGAAGAGTATTGGTTGTCGGCGAGCACTGAAGTTGTCCGTTCCGCAGCCCTGGCACAGGCGAGGATCGTGGCTGTAAAGCGTGTTGCCCTGGCGGTCTTGGATGCGGTCGATCAACGTCGGCGCCACGCGGCGTCCGCCGTTCGCAAACATCCCGTATGCAGCGACCATCTGATAAAGTGTCGTCTCACCGGCACCCAGCGCGAACGCCAAGTGGCCCGGCATGTTCTCGTAGACACCAAATCTCTCGGCATAGACGCCAACTCGGTCCATACCGACGGCTTGAGCCAGTCGGACCGTCATCAGGTTCTTCGAAAGTTCCAGTCCACGGCGAAGTGGCAACGGCCCGGCAAAGTTGCCTGAAGAGTTCTTCGGCCGCCATGCGGTCCGACCCGAACCCACGACGATCGGAGCATCAAGAACGACGGTGGAGGGCGAATAGCCCATGTCCAACGCCGCGGCGTAGATGAACGGTTTAAAACTGGAGCCAGGTTGACGCTGGGCCTGCGTCGCTCGATTGAACGCAGAACTGTCATACGAAAACCCACCTTGTAGCGCAAACACGCGCCCAGAATGGGGATCCATCGCCATAAAGGCACCTTGGACCGCCGGGATCTGACGAAGCGACCAGCCATCTGCCTCACGCTTTATGAAGACAACGTCGCCCATCGAGAGGATATCGCCCATGTTGCGCGGAGCACCCCGAGACTCAGGTGTGCGGCGGATCCATTGACGCTCACGGGCCAGCGTCAGTTCCACCTGGCCTGCTGACCGACCTGCCGCCGCTTCCTCGGTCTCGAGCGAGCCGACGATCGCGGACCTGTTGCCGACTTCGAGCACTACCGCCGGTATCCAGTCGGGGATGTCACTGGGCATGCTCACGCGGGCAAGCAGTTCCCGCCAAAAGCCCGTTTCCCCGTTCGCAATCACCGGCATTGTCTTGACTGCGCCGCGCCATATGCCGCGGCTGCGGTCATATTTCTCGAGCCCTCGCCGCAAGGCGCGCCCAGCTATTTCTTGCAGCTCGTCGTCAACTGTCGCTCGGACGCTTAGCCCGCCGTGGTAGAGTTGGCGAACGCCGACATCCCTGATCAGCTGTCTGCGAACTTCTTCAGTGAAGTAGTTCGGCTTGGTGCGCTGAACGAAGTTGGTGCGGCCCTCGCCGACGATCGTCTCGAGAGGCAGCTCCCTGTAGGTGCGGTACGCGGCGAGTTCGATGACTTCGTTCTCGTACATCTCTCGCAGAATGTCGTTTCTGCGACGCACCGCTGCGTCATAGTCATCGATAGGGTGATAGTTGTTTGGCCCCTTGGGCAGCGCTGCCAGATAGGCCGCTTCATGAGGCGTCAACTCTTCGAGTGTCTTGCCAAAGTAGTTGTCGGCCGCCGCCATGATCCCATGTGCGCGTTGCCCGAACGGAATGTCGTTGAGATACAGCTCGAGGATCTTGTCCTTGGACATGGCTGTCTCGACCTTAACGGCGAGGATCGCCTCCTTGATCTTGCGTTCGACCGACCTGTCGTCTCCGACAAGAAAGTTCTTCACGACTTGTTGCGTGATCGTAGACGCACCGGAGAGCCGCGCCGAACGGCCCGACAGCTTGGCCTGGGCGAAGCGCACCACCGCCTTTGCAATGCCTGTCGCGTCGACCCCTGGGTGAGTGTAGAAATTCTTGTCCTCGGCAGACAGAAACGCGTCGATCAGCAAAGGCGGGACTTCGTCGATCGGAACGAATACGCGACGTTCGCGCGCAAACTCGGCAATGACCTGTCCTTCACCAGAGTATACTCGGCTCAGCATCTTGGGCTGGTAGTCGCGCAGCTTTTCCTGGGTTGGCAGATCCGCCCCGTAAACGCGCACAAGCGCTGCCATGCCGCCGACGACAAAAAACGCCGCAAGGGCCATGTTCGAGAAGACAGAGGCGATCAGCCTGATCATCAGTTGCACGCACTCAACCGGTTTCCGCAGCCCCTACATAGGGTGAATCGGTCCTGACAAAAAGCCTTTCCTTAGGCAAACGGCTGGTCTGGGAAGAGCAAAAATTGTGCAGAAAGCTCAGCGTCGTCCCAGAAAACCCGGGCTCGCGACACTGCGCCAGCTCGCAATCCCGTCTGCGACAAGCAATGCCGCTTCGGCGCGCCATTGGGGATCGGTGAGACGTTGGCGATCCTCCTCGCTGTTGAGAAACCCAAGCTCCAACAGGATCGAAGGGATGTCAGGCGCCTTGAGCACACGGAAATTTGCCTCGCGCATCGGCCGCGTTCGAAGCATCGTGACCTGGCCATTCAGGGCACCGAACACCGCTTTGGCCAGCTTGGCTGATTCGACCTTGGTGCCGCGTTGGGCAAGTTCGATCAGGAGGCGGGCAATGTCGTCCCCATCGCCGTCCAGATCGGCGCCGGCAAGGACATCTGACCGGTTCTCCCGTTCGGCGAGAGCCGCTGCCGCAGCGTCGGTCGCTTGTTCGGACAACCGGTAGATCGACATGCCACGCGCGGCACCGACCTCGACAGTATCCGCGTGGATTGAGATCAGCACATGAGCCCCGGCTCGGTGCGCCCGCGCGACACGCTCAGCCAGTGGAACGAAGATATCGCTGTCTCGGGTCATAAACGCCCGGAATCCGGGCCGCCGTTCGAGCTCCTCCGCCAGTTGAAGCGCAAAGGCCAGCGTGATCGCCTTTTCTGTCACGTGCTTGTACGAGGCACCGGGATCGACGCCGCCATGTCCGGGATCAAGCGCAATCACAATCTCGCCGGGCCGGGTGGTCAGAGTGCCTGGCGGTGTGCCGTGCCAACGTGCCATCTCTGGTGCGCCAGAACGGGCTTCGAAGACGTCGCTGTTCACTGGCTCCAAATCGATCACGAGACGCGCGGATTTGCCGCCATGCGATGGCTCGGTGAAAGCGCGATCGACAGCCAGCGGTCGTGCAAGCTCGATCACGATGCGAGCCCTGTCGGGCCGGAACAGTCCTGCACGCCACGTCCCTATGTGTGGAATGCCCGTCAAATCCTCTGGCGTGACCTCCCAAACCAGTGACGGCATGTCGATCACGAGCCGATCAGGCCCGATCAACGTGAAAAGGGTGAACGCAGGCGCAGTAGACACCTTCAACACAAGCCGAAGTTTCTCCCCCATCATTTCGTGGGAGACGCCAGTGATCCGTGACGCGATGTTCCGATCCGCGGCTACCGCAGGGGCTGCTGTCAGCAGTAGGCATGCAGCAACTGCCATCAATGCTTTTACCCAGGCAAACATGCTCGACCCGCCGATCTGAATTATCGTTGCAGCTAAGTATCATATCCGGACTCGACGCAAAATCTGATTGTCAGCTGTCCCGGTTTGGCGCTATACGTTCGCGAGGTTTGCGCCGACGATGGCGGCCCATCTAACAGTCCTGTCCCAGGCATGCGTTATGCCGCCCGGTCGGGCGAGGCTTCATCGTTGCGCGGCGCCAATGGCGCCCGCGATCTTCAAAGGTGCGGATCTATCAGGCGGTACGCCGCCACGAGTTCACACGTGCCGGTTCATCCGGTACCGCGAAGAGAGACGATGACCGACGCAGCCTTTCGCATCTCGCTCGAACCTCCGGCTCCGATGGCCGGACAGTCGAGCCAAGCGGGCGACCTGCCGGCATCCAGCAAGAGAAAGCGTCACCTCAAGCAGGCCCCGCCGCCAAGGCGGGATCGTTCCTGCAGGTGCCGAAGAAACATATGGCCAAGAAGATGCTTATCGATGCCACCCACCCGGAAGAGACCCGGGTTGTGGTGGTTGACGGACAGAAAGTTGAGGACTTCGACTTCGAGTCCATCACCAAGCGCCAGCTAGCAGGCAACATCTACCTCGCTAAGGTTACGCGCGTCGAACCGTCCCTGCAGGCAGCCTTCGTAGAATACGGCGGCAACCGCCACGGGTTTCTGGCGTTCTCAGAGGTTCACCCCGACTACTATCAGATCCCGGTCGCGGACCGGGAGGCGCTTCTCGAGGAGGAACGCCGCGAGGAAGAGTCCCGCAAGGCGCGTGAGGAGAATGGTGACGACGAACCAAAGCCAAAGCGCGGCCGGGGACGCCGCAAGAAAGCTGCTGCTCCGACGGCCGTAACTGAAGAGGAGGTTTCCGAGGTCGCCGACGTAGCCGGTCTTGAGGTCATCGACCTCGGGTCGGACGTCACAGCTGAGAGTCTTGAAGTTGCAGATCTTGGCGAACGAACGGCGGCAGAAACCGATGTCCCCAGTGAAGCCGTTGAGCGAGCGCAAGCCCCCGCGCCTGAGACAGACGTTGCGGCCGCTGAAGATCCGCCGAGGGCGGAAGGACCCACTGCCGACATAGCGACGTCCGAACAGGATGTACCCGTTGCCGACGCAGGCGAGCCCCCGGTCGATGAGAGTATCACGGAAGGTGCCGCCGACAGCGACGTGCAGGAAAAATCCCCGCGTAGCATCGCGGAGAGTGCGGGCTTGGAGGATGAAGACCGTGTGACCGGTGATCTTGATGTCGCTGAGCGTGCGCGGAAAGCTTCATCTGAAGAAGCCACGACCGATTCGGCCCCTGACACTGGCCATATCGCCGAACCGGCAATCGAGGTCGCTGAGGTCGAGACTGATACCGTGTCCGCGACTGACGACGCGCCTCAAGAGCTGGAAGCAGCGGTAACCCCGACGGAAGAACCGACGACAAATTCAGACCCTGATGGGGACGTTCTACCGACTGCAGCTGAAGCTTCAGCCAGTACGGAGGACGACGCTGAACCGGCAGAGGAACTCAAAGAGTCCCCAAAAGATGACACAGACCCGGGCAAATCCAGTCGCCGGGGACGCCGGCGCCGCGTTCGCTCAAAACGCAGCGATGACGACGACACGACACCCGATGAAACCGAAGACAGCGATGTCGAATCAGTTGGCGCTGAAGACACGCTCGAGGAAGCCGCACGGGCCAGAACGCACCTCCGTCGCAAGTACAAGATCCAAGACGTCATCAAGGTCCGCCAGATCCTGCTGGTCCAGGTGGTTAAGGAGGAGCGTGGCAACAAAGGTGCCGCGCTGACGACTTATCTGAGCCTGGCTGGGCGATACTGTGTGCTTATGCCAAACACTGCACGGGGTGGCGGGATCAGTCGAAAGATTACCAACGCTCCTGACCGCAAGCGACTTAGGGAAGTCATCTCCGAGATGGACGTGCCCACCGGCATGGGCCTGATCGTGCGAACGGCAGGGGCCGAGCGTACGCGTGCGGAAATCAAACGCGACTACGAGTTTCTGATCCGTCAGTGGGAACAGATCCGCGAGCTGACCCTGAAATCGATCGCTCCAACCCTGATTTACGAGGAAGGCTCGCTGATCAAACGTTCGATCCGCGACATCTACTCCAAGGAGATCGATCAGATCCAGGTAGAGGGCGAACAAGGGTACCGCGAAGCCAAAGAGTACATGAAGATGCTCATGCCGAGCCATGCGAAGAATGTACAACCCTACACTGACCCGACCCCATTGTTCTCTCGGTTCCAGGTAGAGAGCTACCTGAACGGCATGTTCAACCCGACGGTTCAACTGAAGTCCGGGGGGTACATTGTGATCGGCGTGACAGAGGCGCTGGTTGCGATCGATGTTAACTCTGGTCGGGCCACGAAACAGGGGTCGATCGAAGAGACGGCGCTGCAGACGAACCTCGAGGCTTCCGACGAGGTCGCTCGGCAGCTCCGCCTTCGCGATCTGGCAGGTCTGATTGTCATCGACTTCATCGACATGGATGAGAACCGGAACAACCGGGCCGTTGAGAAGCGAATGAAGGAGCGGTTGAAGAACGACCGCGCGCGGATACAGGTTGGGCGGATTTCGGCCTTTGGGCTGATGGAGATGTCGCGGCAACGCCTGCGCCCAGGGATGCTCGAGGCGACGACCCAGCCCTGTCCCCACTGCATGGGCACCGGGTTGATCCGTTCGGACGAAAACCTGTCGCTCTCGATTCTCCGCGAAGTTGAGGAAGAAGCGCTCCGGGGGCGGGCCGACGAGATCACGGTCCGGGCGCCGGTGGATGTCGCGAACTATCTGATCAATCACAAGCGTCCTCACATCGCGCAGTTGGAGGCGCGGCACGGTATCCAGGTGATCGTGCTGGCCGATCCTGCGCTCACAAGCCCGAACTTCGAGATCGAGCGGTCGAAATCAGCTGTCTCGCGTCCGAAGCCACAGGCTGATGTGATAACAGCGTCGTCTGCTGTCACAGATGTTGAGGAGGCAGAAGTCGTCGAGCCGGAAGAGAAGCCGGATCGTGAGGACGAAGAGGCCCGTGGACGTCGCCGCAGAGGAAAGCGTGGGGGTCGGCGTCGGCGGGGAGAGACCGACGATGAACAGCCTCAGGAAACGCAGTCAGAGACCGAAGAGGTCGCCGCGGATGGTGAAGACGCCGAAAGCAAGCCGGGGCGCAGCCGGCGTAGCCGTGGGCGTCGTCGCGGCGGCCGTGGACGGCGCGGACCCGAGGGCGGCGACGGGCAAGAAGCAGTCGAGGGTCAGGAAGTATCGGCAGAGTCTGCCGACGCTGCTGAAGCGTCAGAGCCGGTGATCGCTGAGGCGACAGTGACTGCGGACACACCGGTGACGGTCTCGGAAGAACCACACGCTGCTGAAGCGCTGGTGGAGTCAGTTCCTGAGGCTGCACCCGCAGAGCCCGAGCCTCAGGCCGAAACCCCGCAACCGGAAGCCGTGGAAGAGCCGGTTGTTGCGGAGGTTCTCGAGACTGAAACTACGGCGCCAGAGGCACCGGCACCGGAAGAACCGGCTAAACCAAAGCGGCGCGGCTGGTGGTCATTCGGCTCGTAGAGCAGTGCGTGGGGTGAGCTGCGGTTCACCCCGACAACCCACGTTACCCCATGAATGCAATCAGACGCCGCACGCCTTCAGTGATCTCGTCTTCTGTGCGTGCGAACGAAAAACGGAGAGTGCGGTGGCCGCGGACTGGGTCGAAGTCCAGACCGGTGGTCGTGGCCACGCCCCCGTCTTGCAACAGGCGTTCGCAGAACCCGGTACTGTCCTGTGCGCCCTCCGGCAGCGTGGCGTAGACATAGAAGGCACCATCCGCTGGTGCGATGTCCGTGAATCCCAGCCCGGGTAGCGCCTGCATCAACCTACGTCTGTTCCTGGCGTAGACCGCCCTGTGGCCCTCCAACTCGTCCGTTGCGTCTAAGGCTCCCAACGCTGCCACCTGGCTGGCATGCGACGCGCAGATGAAGAAGTTTTGGGCCAGGTTCTCGACCGTGCGGATCATCGCCTCTGGCACCACCATCCAGCCGATTCGCCAACCGGTCATCGAGAAGTACTTCGCGAAGGAGTTGATCACGATTGCATCGTCGTCGAGCTCCAGAGCCGTGATCGCCGGAGCGTCGTAGCTGAGCCCATGATAGATCTCGTCGGAGATCAGGGCCGCGCCCCTACCCTGACACCAGGCGGACAATTCATCAAGCGCATCGCGGCTGAGCATGGTACCGGTCGGGTTCGCTGGGCTTGCCACAAGCAAACCTTCCACAGCCCCCACCGCATCTAGCACTTGTGGAACTGGCTGATACCCTGTCTCTACCCGGCCTTCGATCCTTACGGCGTCGAGATCAAGTGCACGCAAAATGTTGCGATACGCAGGATACCCGGGGTCTGCGAGCGCAACCCGTTCACCAGCATCAAACAGTGCCAGAAACGCAAGGATGAATGCGCCTGACGACCCGGGCGTCACAACCACGCGATCCGGGTTAAGATCCAACCCGTGTCGGGTCCGGTAGAGACTAGCGATGCCTTGTCGAAGCACTGGCAAACCCAGAGCAACCGTGTAGCCCATCGGAGCTCCCGACGCGATTTCGACTGAAAGGCGCTCAATTGCGGTCTTCGGCGCAGGAGTTCCTGGCTGACCAACCTCCATATGCACGACATCGCGACCGCTGACTTCGATCTGGCGCGCGGCTTCCATTACATCCATGACCCGAAAGGGATCGACACGTCCACGTCTTGAAAGTCTCACGATGATTGCCCTTCTCTTAAGGGACGGTATGGTCGGGATCAGACGTACCATGTCAGGCAGAAAGCGAAAGGCGCACGGGCGTGATACTCCTAAGGATCTTCGCTGTGGCAGTTCTCCTGAGCGTTGGAATGGCGGGGTCGCCGGACGCGCGCGGCATCAGTCTGATCCGTGACAGTGAGCTCGAACGTACGCTGAGGGACATGTCACGGCCGATCTTCCAGGCAGCGGGGCTCACTCCGTCGACGGTCGAAATCTTCATCGTGAACGACCGGTCCATGAACGCATTCGTGGTGGGTGGGCGGCGGATCTTTCTGAACACGGGACTGATCATCGATTTGGAAACCCCCGAGGAGTTGCTGGGGGTAATCGCGCACGAGACCGGCCATATCTCGGGCGGGCATGAAGCGCGCCGGCAGATAAATCTTCGAAATGCCCAAGGGCCTGCTCTACTGGGCCTCCTTATCGGGATCGCCGCAGGTGCTGCAGGCGGAGGAGAAGCCGGGATCGCGGCGATTGCAGGCTCGCAGGGCGCCGTTCAGAGACTGTTGCTTCGCTACAACCGCGCCGAAGAAGCGGCTGCGGATCAGGCCGCACTCTCTTACCTGGAGCGAGCGCAGATCGATCCGAACGGGTTGCGCAAGGTACTAGAGCTCTTTCGTGGGCAAGAAGTGCTCTCCATTGGGAACGTCGATCCATATGTGCTGACCCACCCCCTGGGGACCGAGCGGATGTCATTGATCGAGCGGCGAACTGCTGTACTGGCCGGGCGCAGCTGGCCGGAGGACGCCAACCGTGAATACTGGCATGCCCGCATGCGGGCCAAGTTGTCGGGTTTTCTGCAGAATCCGCAGCAGGTTCTCGCGCGGCTGGAGGACGAGCCCGACACCGAGTTCAAGCTCTATGCCGAAGCTGTTGCGCTACACCGGCTACCCGACCCGGACGGCGCACTCGCCACCGTAGATCGGTTGATTGCCAAGCGACCGAACGACCCTTTCTACATCGAGCTGAAAGGTCAGATCCTTCTTGAGCACGGTCGAGCCAAAGAAGCTATCCCGCAGTATCGCCGGGCAATGCAACTTGCGCCGGGCGAGGCGCTCATCATGGCCCGACTTGGACGCTCGCTTCTGCAGTTGAACCAGCCCGCAGCAGACATCGAGGCGCTGGCAATCCTGAAGGATGCGCGTTCGCGTGATCTCGCGGATGCTGCTGCGCTTCGGGATCTCGCCATGGCGTACGACCGTGTCGGCGACCGCGGCATGGCAACACTTGCCACAGCGGAGCGATATGCGCTTAACGGTAATGTGATCGACGCGGTGAGGCTTGCGCGCCGCGCCGCAGCTATCCTGCCGAACGGGTCGCCGTCGTGGCTGCGCGCTCGGGACATTCTGGCGCTCGACACTGGCGAGGATTGAATTGAGGAGAGAGCGATGCGTCGCACACTGACGGGCCTGCTCTGCGCAGGTATCTTGGCGATGACCGGCCCTGCCCTGGCGGAGACGGACCTGACGGAGATGTCGCCAGCAGAGCGCGATGCGTTCCGCAATGAGGTTCGCGACTATCTCATGGAGAACCCCGAGGTGATCTTTGAGGCAATCCAGATCCTCGAGCAACGTCGTGAGGTGGCCGCCCAGCAGGCGGACCGAGATATCGTGCAGGCCAATATCGATGCACTTCTCAACGATGGCTTTTCGTATGTAGGGGGTAACCCGGATGGCGACGTGACAATCGTCGAGTTCCTCGATTATCGCTGTGGGTTCTGCAAACGTGCGCATCCGGTGATCCAGGAAGTCGTCGATCGCGACCCGAATGTTCGGCTGGTTACCAAGGACTTTCCGATCCTCGGGCCTGACTCGGTGCGTGCAGGACGGATTGCTTTGGCCGCCGTGGAGATTGATCCAGAACGTTTCCTCGACCTGAACGACGAGATGATGACGTATCAGGGAAACTTGACTGAACAGGTCGCCTACCGGTTGGCGGGAGAAGTCGGCTACGACGTTGGCAAGCTGCGAGAAATCGCGGGTTCTGATCTGATTGAGGAGCGGCTCCAGCAGAACTACCAGCTCGCCCAGAGGTTGGGACTGCAGGGCACCCCGGCTTTTGTCGTGGGCAACGAGATCATCCGTGGCTTCCTCGAGGTCGACGACATGATCGCGGCGGTTCAGGACGCGCGCGGCGCCCAGAACTGATGGCGGATGGACCGCTCGCTGGCCGCACTGCGCTGATCAGCGGGGCTTCTCGGAACATCGGGCGCCAAATTGCAATCGACCTCGCGGCTCAGGGTGCTGCGGTTGTTGTCAATGCGGTCCAGGATGCACAGGCGGCAGAGAGTGTCGCGGACGAAATCCGCGCTCTCGGCGGTGTTGCAATCTCACATCTCGCGGAGATCACAGATCGTGCAGGGGTCGATGCAATGGTTGCCCGTGCGAGCGCGGAACTCGGTGCCCCCACTATCTTGATCTGCAATGCGTCTGCCCGCGGTCAGGTCCCTTTCCTCGAGATGACGCACGAGCAGTTTCGCCGTGTCGTTGACATCTCGCTCGACGGGGCCTTTCACCTGGCCCAAGCGTGCCTTCCGGCAATGTTGGAGGCTGGCTGGGGCCGGATCGTGACACTGGGCGGTATCTCTTGGCACGTTGGGACACCAGGGCGTGCCCACAACCTGACGGGAAAAGCTGGCCTCGCTGGCTTCACCCGAGCGCTAGCCGCCGAATATGCGCAAACGGGGGTGACGGTGAACATGATATCGCCCGGCCATATCGATACCGTGCGCCCGGCTTCCGCCGGCAACTCGCCGGCCGTGCCTGCCGCGATCCCTATGGGCCGCAAGGGAACGGTGCACGAGATATCCTCCGCGGTGCGGTTCCTATGCCAGCCCGACCAATCCTACATCACCGGCCAGACACTTCACGTGAACGGTGGCCACTTTCTGGGCGGCTAAGCCTCGAAACCGCATCTTTCGCGCCCCGGGAAAACCCCCTATAAGCCGCGTCAGACCGAACGAGGCAGATTCATGCCATCCCGCAAGCGGGCAAGAACGAAAGATCAGAGGTCCATGACAGAGAGCACCGACAAGGACGTGGCATTCATCCAGGCGCTGGCCAACATGGTTAACGAAGCCAATCTCGCCGAGGTCGAGGTCGAACGTAGCGCAGAGGAAGGCCCCTACCTCAAGGTCCGCCTAACACGTAGTGGCGCGGTCACGTTCGCCCCCCAGACTGTCGAGGTCCCCGTAGCTGCGCCTGCACCGCTCCCCGCCGCGCATGCGCAAGCTACCTCTCCGGGGCCTTCGGAACAGCCGACCCCAGATCTCTCCAATGCCATGACGTCGCCAATGGTCGGTACCGTCTACCTCGCGCCAGAGCCAGGCTCGGCGAATTTTGTCTCACCTGGTGACACCGTACAGGAGGGACAAACCCTGCTGATCATCGAGGCGATGAAGACCATGAACCAGATCCCTGCTGCGAAAGCAGGCACCGTCAAGGCCGTGCTGGTCGAGAATGCCGAGCCGGTGGAGTTTGGCGAGCCACTCGTGATCATCGAATAGAGCATGTTCAAGAAGGTCATGATCGCCAACCGTGGCGAAATCGCCCTCCGGGTCATCCGCGCCGCACGGGAACTGGGTATCGAGTCGGTCGCCATTCACTCGACCGCTGACACTGATGCAATGCATGTGCGTCTCGCCGATCAATCGGTCTGCGTTGGTCCGCCGGCGGCATCGGCGAGCTACCTGAATCAACCTGCGATCCTGTCGGCCTGCGAGATCACTGGAGCGGAGGCAGTACACCCAGGCTACGGATTTCTGTCCGAGAACGCGGGTTTTGCCCAGATCGTCGAGGAATCGGGATTGGCCTTCATCGGGCCAACCGCTGATCACATCCGCCTAATGGGCGACAAGATCGCCGCGAAGGAGACAATGAAGAAGCTGGGGGTGCCGTGCGTCCCTGGATCCGAAGGGGGCGTCTCGACATTCGAAGAAGCCAGGGGTGTCGCGGCGGAGATCGGTTATCCGGTACTGGTCAAGGCAGCGGCTGGCGGTGGCGGGCGCGGCATGAAGGTCGCAAAGACCGCGGATGACCTGCAGGTTGCGTTCTCTTCGGCCCGGTCAGAGGCCAAGGCGGCGTTCGGCGACGACGCCGTCTACCTCGAGAAATACCTCAGCCAGCCCCGGCACATCGAGATCCAGGTCTTCGGGGACACCCATGGCAATGCGGTGCATCTGGGCGAACGCGATTGTTCCCTGCAGCGCCGGCACCAGAAGGTTTTTGAGGAAGCACCCTCCCCCGTGATCGACGTCGCGCTTCGCGCCGAGATCGGCAAGACCTGCGCCGACGCTGTACGCGACATGGGCTACCGCGGCGCGGGCACCATCGAGTTTCTCTACGAGAACGGCGAGTTCTACTTCATCGAAATGAACACCCGTCTGCAGGTGGAGCATCCGGTCACCGAGGAGGTCTATGACGTCGATCTGGTACGGGAGCAGTTCCGTGTTGCAGCCGGCCACAAGCTGTCGTTTGCTCAGGACAATCTGACCCCGCGCGGCCACGCAATCGAGTGCCGGATAACGGCGGAGAGTGTCCCCGACTTCAGGCCCTCGCCAGGAATGGTGGAGACCTACCATGCTCCCGGCGGTCTGGGCGTCCGCATGGACAGTCATCTGTTCGAAGGTTACAGGGTGCCGCCCTACTACGACAGTCTCATTGGCAAACTGATCGTGCGGGGTGACGACAGGACCGAATGTCTCATGCGCTTGCGCCGGGCGTTGGGAGAGACCATCGTAGCGGGTGTGGACACTACGCTCCCGCTCTTCCACGCGCTGCTCGAGCAGCCCGAGATCCTTGCGGGGGATTACGATATCCACTGGCTGGAACGCTGGCTGGCCGCCGAGGGCAAGGGGGAATGATCCCCCGGAGGGTCGATGAAGGACGCCGATACCGAGCTGGAGCTAACGCCTGAACTAGTGCTCCGGGCCTATGCTGCCGGCGTCTTCCCGATGGCTGACTCGGCAGAGGCTGAGGAGCTCTACTGGGTCGACCCGCGCAAGCGGGGGATCTTGCCGCTGAACGGTTTTCATCTGTCACGCAGCCTGCGCAAACGGCTGCGCCGATGGGATTACCGCGTTCGGATCGATACCGCCTATGAGGCCGTGCTGGATGCCTGCGCCGATCGCGAGGAAACCTGGATCAACGACACGATCCGTGTGCTGTTTCTGCAGCTTCACCGTATGGGCTATGCTCACTCCATCGAAGTCTGGCAAGCTGATCGCCTTGTGGGTGGTCTCTATGGTCTAGCCCTTGGCACCGCGTTCTTCGGTGAAAGTATGTTCTCGGCAGAACGAGATGGCTCGAAGGTCGCGCTTGCCTGGTTGGTCGCGCGTCTGAGGATTGGCGGTTACACATTGCTGGATACGCAGTTCACCACGGCTCACCTCGAGTCGCTTGGGGCCCGGGCGGTTCCCCGCGCGCACTACCACCAACTCCTGGAACGGGCGCTGCTGCGACGGGGCGACTTCAGGCGGCTTGGGATGGATACGACGCCGGACGACGTCATCGGGATCATCCTGAAAGATCGCTGAGAACGACGCCTAGTTGCTGGTCCCCGAGGTTTCGGACCCGGGCTCGACACACCCAAGAACCCAGACATCGTAGCGTGGATGATCCATAGCCGAAATCGCTGGGCTCTCTGCGAACATCCAGCCCGAAAACGCTAGAGATTCAGGGCTTTTGATGTCCCTGATCTTCAGGAACGCGACGGTGCCGTGCTGGACACCGCTCTCGGGCGATCGACAGGCTTCAGCCCGGATCAGCAAGCGACCAACTTGTACTTCGGCGCCAATTTGAATGCTGACCGTCTCTACCTGCCCAGTCATCTTGTCGAGCTCGCGGACGCGAACGGCTTCCTGCAGCACTGTGTCTGGGGCTTCGATCGGCTCCAAGGCCCCGGCCTCCGTTGAAGCGGCTTGCGGGTCACTAGGCCCTTGCGGTGCACGGAGGAACCCACCGTCGCGGTCCCGCTGCCAGGTTGTTGCCTCGTTCTCTGGGGAACTTGGGCCAGTTCCAGATGGCCCATCGACCGGCTGGCCATTCTGATCGAAGATCACACGCACCGGACCGTCGGCTCCTCGCCGGAGCACAGAGACGCCCGGCTCTGCAGGGGTCGATCCAATCGGTGGAATCTGGCCGTTCGGGAGTGTCGCCTGCGGCGTCGTCGCCCCGCCCTCGGGCGGCGCTACCTCCGGTGGCATGCCTCTCGCTGCCGGGACCGGCGAGTCCAGAACTGCCGTGACGGGACTTTCGTCTTGAGCAGCCACGGGAATTGCTGTCGCCAACACGAGGAGAGCTGGCCAGCAAAACTTCACACGACTACGAGTCCGTTCCTGATCCAAATCTCAACACCAGATCCAGCAGATTGACCGATCCCTGTGTGAACTCGAAAGCTGCCCCGGGCTCAAGCATGAACTCGGAGGCGCCTGCGTCGATGGCAATCAGGTTCCCGCCCAACAAGCTTTCGGGCACGATCTTCGCGATCGAGTCCTCGGGGATCCTGATGCTGTCCTGAACCGAGATAGTGACGCTTGCGTAGAAGCTCTCTGGGTTGAGGTCGATGCTACGGACAGACCCGATTTTCACACCGGAGATCTGAACCTCGTTCCCGATCGCGAGCCCTTCCGCCTTTCGGAACTCGGCAGTCAACTCGTACCCGCTAGCCGAAAGCGAGACGTCCGCCGTGTTCGCCGCGTATACCAAAAACCCACCAGCAACCGCCAGAACGACGGCACCGATTACAGTTTCCGCTGCATTGTTTGCCATCGTGCTACTCCGGTTGCCAGGCTTCGTAGTCGCCGCCGACGCGAGGCCGGGCTTCAGGCGTCAGCACGCTGCCTGGCGGCCGGTACGCCTGCGATGTCCCGGTCAGATTTGGCTTGTGATCACGCTCCCACGTCTTGCGCGGGAGCTCCCCGTCTTCCGGGGGATCGGCAAACGTGTGATGGAGCCAACCATGCCAATCGGGAGAGACGTGGCTTGCGTTCGCTTCGCCGGAATAGATGACCCAGCGCCGCTTGCCATCCTGTGTCTGGTAAAAGCAGTTACCAGCGGCATCCTCGCCGACCGGATTGCCGTGGCGTGCGGTAAACCACCGGGTCCCCAGTGTCTGGCCGTTCCACCAGGTAAAGAATTGCGTGAGCAGGCCCATGGCCGAGTCGCTCCTTTTTTCATGTCGCGGCGACTATGGCGTGTCGCCCTTCTAGCGTCCAGTACATGACGGCGTTTGGCGCACTCTGTGGCCACTATGCCCCGACTCGGATGCGCTTTTCCCTCAAAAGTGTCATCGTACCGTAACGTCATACTTGATTTGTGGAGAAGAACAGGGCTCTGACGGCCCGCCAAAACAAAACACGCGGTCCAGAACCGCGGTGGGAGGACAACATGCAACGACGCTTCAAGAGGATGCTGGTGGCCTGTGCGGCAGCAAGCGCTTTATTTGCCGGCAACGGAAATGCGGGATCTTTTGCTCTCAAGGAACGCTCGGCCAAGGCACAGGGCCTGTCATTTGCCGGTGCAACGGCTGGATCAGGCGGGCTGCAGTCGATGGGTTTCAACCCAGCCGCCATAGGCATGGTCGAGGACTTCGAGCTTTCAGGTGGCCTATCCTTCATACAACCGATTGCTGACGGGGTCGTCACGGCAACAGGTGAACGGGTTGACGCAGACCGTTTCGCGGGGTTGGCAAACGGGTACATGGGGTATCGGTTCGACCCTGAGTTCCTGTTCGGCATCTCTCTCTACACCCCGTTTGGGCTTGTAACAGGGTACGAATCGACCAGTACCGTCGCTTTTGATGCAGAGACATCAAAACTCCAGACTTTCGTTTTCGCACCGACGATTGCCTACCAACCGGATCCCAGCATTACGTTCGCTGTGGCGGCCAATATCATCTACGCCAATGCGCGGCTCACCTCGGCAGCCCTCAACCTGGACGGTGACGCTGTCTCGATGGGCTTCACCGTAGGCATCATGTGGGAACCTATCGACGGCACGACCGTGGGTCTGGCCTATGATCACGGATACAATCTGACGCTTCCGGGAACGGCAGTCTTCCGGCCGGCATCGGGCTCACCCCTCGCCGGTCAATCACTGGCGCAAGAGGCATCCGCTGATCTCCCCGCAACGATCTCGGCCGGCCTGATTCAGGACATCAGCCCCGACTTTCGCCTGATGGGTGAGTTCCAGTACCAACTGTGGTCGTCTTTCGACTCCATCGACGTCAGCATCGCGACCCCAGCCGGGTTAGTGGATATAGCCGACGTTCAAAACTACGAGAACGCGTTCTTCGTCGCTGTCGGTGGCGAGTACGACGTGACGAACGCCTTGACCCTGCGTGCTGGCGCGGCCTGGGACGAGACCCCAACGATCAACGGCATCACTGGGCGTACGCCCCGGGTGCCGGACGAAGACCGCATCTGGCTGTCGTTGGGGGCCACCTATGACGTGACCGAGCATATGTCGATCGATCTTGGCTACTCGTATCTCTTTGCGCTCGAGGATCCGGTCGTGACGCTACGCAACGGGCCCGACGCCGGGACGACGGTCGTCTACGATGGTGGCGCGCACATCTTTTCCGTTGGCGGATCGTTGACGTTCTGAGGCCTCAGAGGGGGGCGATATCGCCCTCCTCCCATCCTGTGCGGAACTCTACTGCAGTTTCGGCCAGGCTCCCTTGACTGATTGCCGATCGCAGCGACGCCATCAGCTGCTGGTAGTAGTGGAGGTTGTGCCACGTCAGCAGCATGGACGAGATGATCTCGCCCGACCTGAAAACATGGTGCAGGTACGCGCGGGAATAGCTCTGGCAAGCGGGGCACATGCAGTGTTCGTCGAGCGGCCTTGGGTCATCCGCATGGCGCGCATTCTTCAGGTTGACCGGGCCCCGACGGGTGAACGCCTGTCCCGTCCGGCCCGAGCGAGAAGGCAATACGCAATCGAACATGTCCACGCCGCGTTCGACCGCACCCAGGATGTCATCTGGCTTGCCAACCCCCATAAGGTAGCGGGGCTTGTCGTCAGGTAGCTGCCCCGGCGCGTAGTCCAGCACTCTGAGCATCGCGTCCTGCCCCTCGCCCACGGCCAGCCCGCCGATTGCATAACCATCAAAGCCGATCGCCCGCAAAGCGTCCGCAGATTCGCCGCGCAGGTCCTGCTCCAACCCGCCCTGCTGAATCCCGAAGAGCGCGTGGCCAGGCCTGTCCCCGAAGGCATCGCGCGAGCGCTGAGCCCAGCGCATGGACAGCCGCATGCTATCGGCGATCTTGTCGCGTGACGCCGGCAGTGCCGGGCACTCGTCGAAGCACATCACGATGTCCGAGCCCAACGCGGCCTGGATCGCCATGGATGTCTCCGGGCTGAGGAGGTGCTTCGAGCCGTCGATATGACTCGCGAACCGGACTCCCTCCTCCGTCAGTTTGCGCAACTCCGCCAGGCTCATGACCTGAAACCCGCCCGAGTCCGTCAGGATTGGCCCGCCCCAGTTCATGAACTTCTGCAACCCTCCCAGCCGTGCAACGCGTTCGGCGCCGGGACGCAGCATCAAATGGTAGGTGTTACCCAGCAGGATATCTGCACCCGTCGCAGCGACGCTCCCGGGCAGCATCGCCTTGACCGTCGCCGCGGTGCCAACGGGCATGAAGGCGGGCGTGCGGATCTGCCCGCGCGGCGTCGTGATCACGCCCCGACGGGCGCGCCCATCCCGGGCCAACAACTCGAAGGTAAAGCGGCTCATCCGCGCCCTATCGCAGAGGCCCACGCAAAACGCCAGTCCACGGGGCACGGCAATGGTTCCCATGGGCGGCCGCGCACGCTATATCTGTGAAAACCGCTCAGGTATTGGACACGACATGAACGAACAATCCGCTCAAGCCCCCGAGGGCGAACCGCTGATCAAACCCTCGTCCGAGGAGCATCCGCTCTACGAGCAGATCGTCGAGGCATGCCGCAGTGTTCATGACCCAGAGATCCCGGTGAACATCTATGATCTCGGCCTCATCTATTCGATCCGTGTGAACGAGGAGTCGCATGTCGATATCGACATGAGCCTCACTGCACCTGGCTGCCCCGTGGCCGGTGAGATGCCGGGTTGGGTCGCGGACGCGGTCGAGCCGATCCCCGGCGTGAAGACTGTCGACGTGCGCTTGGTGTGGGACCCGCCGTGGGGCATGGAGATGCTGTCGGATGAGGCACGGCTGGAGCTGGGTTTCATCTGAGCCCTTGCATCGACGACAGCGTCAGTTTCACGAAACCGACAAACCACTGTCGTCAAACTGAACTGCCCTGACGCGACGACCGGGTCATCAAACGAACCGGAGGTTGCAATGAGATCTGTATTCATAGGGCTTGCCGTGCTTGCCACAGCGGGAACAGCCTTGGCCGACACCCAACTTGGCCCTCGCCCGTTCTTCCTCGTCGATCAGATGAAGGACGGCGCCCTCAAGGACAAGCTCGCGGCCTGCACCGGCCCGTTCAAGCCGTCGCTTTTCTCGATTGGCCACCGCGGTGCACCGATGCAATTCGCGGAGCACACGGTCGAAAGCAACGTCGCCGCCGCGCGCATGGGCGCGGGCATTCTGGAATGCGACGTCACCTTCACCAAGGACAAGGAACTCGTCTGCCGCCACGCGCAGAATGATCTCCACACGACGACGAATATCCTGGCCAGCGACCTCGCCGCCACGTGCATGGGCCCGTTCACCCCTGCTTCGGGCAACGCCGAGGCGACCGCCGAATGCCGCACCTCCGAGATCACACTGGCCGAATACCGCACGCTGACCGGCAAGATGGACGCGGCCGACAAGACGGCCACCACGGTCGAAGGCTACATGGACGGCACCGCGGGCTGGCGCACGGACCTCTACGCCGCTCAGGCAGGCACGCTGATGACGCATGCCGAATCAATCTCGCTCTTCAGGGACCTCGGCGCCAAGTTCACGCCTGAGCTCAAGACCCCGTCGGTCGAGATGCCCTTCGACGGCTTCAGCCAGCAGGACTACGCCCAAAAACTGATCGACGAGTACAAGGCAGCCGGGATCCCGCCCGAAGATGTCTGGGCCCAGTCGTTCAATCTCGAGGATGTGCTCTACTGGATCAACAACGAGCCAGAGTTCGGCGACCAGGCCGTCTATCTCATGGACGAGTACAAGGATGAAGCCTACTCGCCCATGGATCCCGCAACCTGGCCCAACACCATGGCCGATCTGAAGGAGATGGGCATCAACTACATCGCGCCGCCGACCTGGATGCTGGTCACGGTCGTGGACGACAAGATCGTGCCCTCGTCACTGGCGACGGAGGCGAAGGCCGCCGGGCTCAACATCATGACCTGGACGGTCGAGCGTTCTGGCCCGCTGAAGACCGGCGGCGGCTGGTACTACCAGTCGATCGCGGAGCTCACCGATGGTGACGGTGTAATGCTGGAGCTTATCGATGTCCTCGCACAGGACGTGGGTGTCGTCGGCATCTTCTCGGACTGGCCTGCGACGACGACGTTCTATGCGAACTGCATGGGCCTGGACTGACCTGGTCTCAGCCGGTGCTGACCTTCGAACCCGTGATCCCCGGCATCTGGAACACCGATCTGACCCGGAATTGTCTCGGGTGCGCAACCTCGCAGTCAATGGACCCGTCCCAATGGAGCGGGTCTTCAGAGAGCGTGCGCGCCTAGGGATGATCGCATCCCAGCGGGCGTTCCAATTCGCGCAACCTCGCCTCGCGCACCTGAGCGACGCTAAGGCCGAGATCACGCAGACGATGCTCGGGCATGGACAGCAGCGTGTCGTAGTCGTGTAGCTTCCGGCGACGGCGCTTGAGCTGCGCGTGGCGGCTGCGCAGCCAGTCCAGAAGCCCCCGGACCGAACGAAGCCGACCGACCGGTTTGGATGACGGGATCTGAACCGCATGACGCTGCAACTGGCTGATCGAGGTATGCATCTGCATGACGTTTCCTTTCGTCGTTCGCTGATGCATCCTTGCTTAACTGGATGCCATGCGAAGTGGTCGCGAGACCCACGCACCAAAGCGCTACTCGCTCGCAAAATTCGCATGCCATTGCGGAATTCTCGCATTTATTGCGAATCGTCGCTAACATCTTGGTATGGACGACTTGGATACCTTCGATAGGCGCATCCTCGCGCTCCTGCAGGTGAACAGCCGGCGCACCGGCGAGGAACTGTCCACGGAAATCGGTCTTTCGCCCGCCGCTTGTCTCAGGCGTCTTCAGCGTTTGCGCAAGATCGGTGCAATCGAACGCGAGATCGCGGTCATCTCACCGAAGTTCGATCCACAGATGACGCGTGTTCTGGTCCTGGTGACGCTGAAGAGGGAAAGTCCCAAGCAGTTGGATGAGGTTCGGCACAAGCTCCAGCGGCTCGAGGAGGTGGAGCGAATCTTCCATGTGACGGGAGAGGCGGACCTTGCCCTGATCGTCAAATGCGCATCGATGGAAGACTACGCGATGTTCACGGAAACGCATCTCTACGAGGCGCCGTTCAAAGGGTTCGAGAGCCTTGTGGTGTTGCGCGAAGACGCAAAGCTGCTGCCCGACGAAGCTGATCAGTGACCGGCGCTCCTCTTTGGCTGGCGTGTCCGTGGCGAGGTTCGAAAGTCCCGTGCACGAAACCCTTGCCGAAAGTCATGACACTCCTTATTTCTTGGGTACGCAAGGAGAACGTGTTAACAAGATTTTCTTCGCGTTAACAATGTGTTAAGTGTTTCACATGAAACAAGTTAACGGAAGCTCGGAGGCACCATGTTCGGCATTCCAGGCAAGGACCCAGTGACGTTGACCCCGGCTGCGGTCAGCCGGATCGTTCGATTGATGGACGGTGGCGAGGTCAAGGGCCTGCGGATCGGCGTCAAGAAGGGCGGCTGTGCGGGCATGGAATACACCATGGAGCACGCCACCGAGATTTCCACACACGATGCGGTGGTCGAGACTGAGGGAGCCCGGGTGATGATCGCGCCGATGGCGCAGATGTTCCTGATCGGCACCGAGATCGACTACCAGACATCACTGCTCGAGTCCGGGTTCGTGTTCAACAACCCCAACGTCTCCGAATCCTGCGGCTGCGGGGAGTCGATCAAGTTTGAAGGCATGTGATGCGGCACCGGCGCCATCGCGCCCCTGAAACGCAACTCGCCCGGGCGGGCGAACGTACTCAACTGCTGATCGGCAACGCCCCGATCCAAGAGATCCGCTTCAAAGCGACCGTGTTGGACGGCGATGTGGCCGGACGCCTAAGCGTCGAGACGGTGAACGGTACGCGTACCGAGGCCCTGGCCGAGGACAACCGCCTCGACGCACACGGATTGATCTCACTGTCCGTCGTCCCGGAAAACAATACAGCGATCACCTTCGTTAAGCCCGACAATCGGCCGTTCAGCCCGATGGTTGCCGTTGGCGCGGTCCTCATCCTTGGCGCGGTCGGATGGACCGCATGGGACATAGTGGGCGGCTGATGGCGTTGTCGGAAGAAGAGCGCGAGAACCTCCGCGATCTCTTCGGCGGGTTGGGCCCCGTCCAGATCCACCGGATGTTTGGTGGTGCAGGCATCTACCTGGATGACGCCTGCTTTGCGATCGTACTTGATGGCACTGTGATGTTGCGGGGCGACGACAGCCTTGGACCCGACCTCGAAGACGCGGGCTCCACACGGTGGACCTACCAGCGCCCCGGAAAGGCGCCGGTCGCGATGCCCTACTGGCGCCTGCCGGACAGCGCGCTCGATGATCCAGACGAAGCCTGCGCCTGGGCCCGCCGCGCCCTCGTCCCGGCAAGCAAAGCCGCCGCTGAGAAACGCGCCAGGGCGGCCCGCAAGGCAGCCAGAACCAAGGTCTGATGCCAAAGCTTCTGCATATCGCCGCGGGTCAGCGCAGTCGGATCCTCTGGATCTTCTCCAGCTCGATCCCTGGCGACGTCACATTTACAGCCACTCCAACGGACGGCAGTGCCCTCTCCGGCACAGTCGAGGTGCACCACAACTCCTGGATGGGTGGCCGGCAGGAGCAGCACCCCCTGACCGAACGCATGGTCTTGCGAAAGGGATTTTGGGACAGCGACTACCGCGTCTTTGTCACCCCCGATCAAGACACCGAGATCAAGTTCGATACCCGCCATGCGCACGCCAAGACCCTCTTTGTCATCCTTGCCATCGTCCTTGCCCTCGGGGTAATCAGCGGCACCACAGCCTTCTTGCTGACCCCCTGATCGCGACTGACGAGGATCCCATGACCCGACGCCCGCTTGCTGCCGGCAATTGGAAGATGAACGGCACCGCGGCCAGCCTCGACGAGCTGCACGAGCTGATCAGCAGCGTTGGCAGCTCCGGTTGCGACGTGATGCTATGTCTCCCGGCAACCCTGATTGCCCGGGCCGCAGATATAGCCGCGGAAACCTCGGTCGCCATCGGCGGGCAGACCTGTCACCCTGCCACTTCGGGCGCGCATACCGGCGACGTGTCTGCCGAGATGTTGGCGGATGCCGGCGCCACTGCCGTGATTGTCGGCCATTCCGAACGTCGAGCCGACCATGGTGAGACCGACGCGACTGTCCGCGCGCAGGCCACAGCTGCCTGGTCCGCGGGTCTGACGGCGATCATCTGCGTAGGCGAGACCGAGGCCGAGCGCGATGCGGGCCGAGCGCTTGCTGTGGTTACCGAACAGTTAATGCGCTCGATTCCAGAAGGCGCGACAGCGGCCAACACCGTCATCGCCTACGAACCGGTCTGGGCAATCGGTACAGGGCGCACCCCGTCGATAACCGACATTGACGAGATGCACCGCGGCATCCGCGCTGCCATCACCTCCCGGGTCGATGGCGCTGACGCGGTCCGCCTTCTCTACGGCGGATCGATGAAGCCAAGCAATGCGGCAGAGATCATGGCCGTCGAAGACGTCGATGGTGGTCTCGTTGGTGGGGCAAGCCTCAAGGCCGCAGACTTTGCCCAGATCGTCGCCGCGGCTTCCTGATCGCCAGGAACCTTAAAGGGCGGACCACAGCCCGCCCCATGTTTTCGTTGCCTGGCTTGAGCGAAGGCCTCAGCTAATCAGCGACTTGGCCTGCCCTGTCCAGTCATCCCGGAAGCAACGGCCCTTGAATGCCGACAGGTTGGTGTCGATCCACTCAAGGTCCGCCTTTTTGAAGGCGGCCATCTGTTCGAACTGGTAGACGCCGAGCCGATTTAGCTCCTTTTCCAATCCAGGACCGATGCCCTTGATCAGCTTCAGATCATCGGCCTTGGCGGGCTTCGCGCTCATCAGGCTGGCAGGCTTTCCATCCGGCGCGGCAGGTGCCGCTTTCGTCTTGGCCGCCGCCTTTTGCTTCGCTTCCGCCTTCGGCTTCGGTGCAGCCTTAACCTTCACGGGGGCTGGTACCGCTTCCGCCACGGTATCCGCTTTCTTGGGCGCCGCCGGTTCCTTCGCAACAGGCGCAGGCGTCGGTTTGGGTGCCGCCTTTGCGGCGGGCGCTGGCGATACAACCGGCTTCGCCTCACCGTTGGACTTTGCCGGCTTCGTTGCGGGCGATTTCATGAACGTGTCCATGCCCATCATCGCCTTGGACATCGCATCTGTGCCCATTGGCATCATCATCGACTTGGACATCGTTTCCATGTCGCCAAAGCGCCATTCGACACCGAAGAGCGGTGCGGTCGGGAAGAAACTGATCCAGAACTCGAACGCGTCGCGTCCGGGTTTCATCATGTCGTCCATCGCGCTCGGGTCGGGGGTCGAGAAGAACCCGGAGAATTCCTTCGGGAACATGTTGGGGAACATCGGCTCACCTCATCCATTGGCATTGTTCTTTCCTACGAACGCTAGTTACAGCAAAGTTTTGTGCAGTGCAACATTCCGCTGCGCATAGCGGGATTGACGCCCCGCGGGCGCGGGCCCAGAACGCCGTGATGGTCATTGAGCGTTTTGCCCCCAGCCCTACCGGTCCCCTGCATCTGGGCCATGCCTACTCGGCACATCTGGCGTGGCGGGCGGCACGCGCAGCAAAGGGGCAATTTCTTCTACGCCTGGAAGATCTCGACGCGGCGCGGGTGCGACCCGAGTACGCCAAAGGGATCGAGATGGATCTGGCGTGGCTCGGCCTCGACTGGGATGGAGCGGTGCTTCACCAGTCCAGGCGCGGGGCGGCCTATGCTACTGCGCTCGCGTGGCTGACGGAGCTGCGGGTTGTGTTTACGTGCACCTGCAGCCGGCGGGACATCCGCGACGCGGCGTCGGCACCGCAGGAAGGCGTGGCACATGGCCCTGACGGTCCAGTCTATCCGGGCACCTGCCGGGAGCGCGGGCATGCGCTGGGCCCTGGCCGGGCGCTACGGCTGGACATGCGCCGGGCGATCGCCGTGCTGGGTGGAGTTGACGAAGTTTCGCGCCTGGCCTTTGAGGAGATCGGGACCGGACCTGCCGCCGAGACAGGGGTGATCGCTCTGGATCCCACGACCCTGGTCGACGCCGTTGGCGACATCGTACTGGCCCGCCGGGATGGCGCCGTGGCCTATCATCTGGCGGTGGTTGTCGATGATGCGTTCCAGCGGGTCACCCATGTTACGCGCGGCGCGGACCTCTTCTCGGCCACACCAATCCACCGGCTTCTGCAGGCGCTTCTTGGCTTGCCGACACCGGTCTACCGCCATCACGCCCTGGTGCGCGATGAGACTGGCAAACGCCTGGCCAAGCGAGACGACGCGCGTGCCATCGCCCGCTACCGTGACGACGGGTTGACCGCTGAAGA
Source organism: Pseudomonadota bacterium (assembly GCA_039033215.1). Classification (GTDB taxonomy): domain Bacteria; phylum Pseudomonadota; class Alphaproteobacteria; order Rhodobacterales; family Rhodobacteraceae; genus Thermohalobaculum. Next base: position 60,016 of record JBCCDA010000012.1, read on the forward strand.
GGTGCTGGACCACGCCCGGATCGCTACCGGTCTGGGGTCTGGAGCTGCTCGGCAAAGTTGCTGCTGACGGGCCGGTTGCGGGTCGTGAAGATGCGCCGTAGGAACCCCGGCGCCAACAGTGACAGCGGGTTCACGGCAAACTCTGGATCCCGCATCGACCCGTTCAGCGTGAAGGTCATGGCCAGGATCCCCTCCCCCTCGCCGCCCGAGAGGATGCTGCCCAGCACCGGTACCTCGTTCAACGCCCCCGTCAGCACATAGGCGGGAGAGAGCACGCCGATCATGTCCACGGTGTCGGTCTCCTCATTCACCGTGCCATTGATCTTCAGCGCTAGCGCCGGGCTCGAAGCAATTGCGTCTTCGATCAGGATCTCGCCGTCCTGGTAGGCGAAGGGCACCCACACTTTGCGAAAGCGGAGACCACCGCTGGAGACCGCCGTCTCGGCGTCTTCGAGGCCACCGTCGCGCAGGACATCGCGGAAGGTCGATTGACTGCGGACCACAATGTCCTCGATGCGCGCACTGCCCGACACAGTGTCCTCGCCCGGTCCACCAAGGACCGCATCCACCTCCAGATGTCCGCCACTCGCCCCGCGATAAAGATCCAAGGCGGCCAGCAAGCCACCCGCATCCTCGGTGGTGAGGCCAAGCTTGGTGCGTCCTTCCTCGCCTGGCACGACGCGGATAACAACCGGCGGACCGTCCGCAGTGATCCAGGCGTCGATCTCGGCGTTGCGCGTTCCGTCGGCCCGCAATTCAACGGAGCCGCGTGTCCGCCCGAACGCGATCTTCTCACTGACTGCCACGCGGTCGAGATCGAACGTCGCGCGCAACGGGACCCGGGGGCTGCCATCTTCCTCGCCTTCGCCGGCAAGCACCTCGGAGAGATCGACGGACCCTCCCGTCACGTCAACGATATAGCCACCGTCCTCGCCTAGGCGCACCGTCCCCTGCACATCCGCTAAACCCGGGACAATCAGACGGCTGAAGCGTGCCTCCTGAAGCGTGCCGTCCGCGTCGAGATCCAGTCCGCCTGTCGCGCGCAACCCTGCAGCATTCAGGTCGAACGCCGTGATCTCGAGTTCATCACCCAGCACGCCCTCGGCGACGAGTTGGCCGTCGCGGCCTTCGGGCTTTTCCCATCCCATCTCGCTCATTGCCATGGTGAGCGGCGTGAGATCACCCTCGAGCCGAAAGACAGGTGGCTCGGAGCCACTCTGTGTGAGCTCTAGATCGAAGGGCATGCTGCCCTCGAACGGCATGTCCTCAATCCCAAAGCTGGCCAACAGCGTATCCGTTGTGCGCCCGCTCAGAACCATTTGCCGAGTACTGGGGGTCGCGCCATAGTTCTCGCGCCAGTCAAGTTGCAGCGCCGTACCATCGGCGGTCACGGGGCCAGCGAGACGCATCTCGGTGGTCGTGGCCGCAAGCTCAAGCTGATTGCTCCGCACATTGAGCGTGGTGCCATCGACGTCAAACGGCATCGAAAACCCGGTCAGCTTGGCCTGAGCGTCCGCACCCACATCGGCCACGAGCAGGTCCGAGATCAATGGGAAGTCAAGCACGGCGCCCACTTGAGCACGGCCACCAACCTGTCCCAGATCGACGCCAAGTTTCTGGACGAGGTTCAGTGGCGGTTCGTCAATAAGTGCCAGCACGTCGGCCGTGCGACCCTCGGCAACCAGATCAACGATGGCAGGCGTGACCTCCCCCCAGAAATCCAGGATATCGACGGTCGAGCCAGCCAGCGCAATCGGCTCACCGTTCGGGGGCGTCACCCAACCTTCATCCATTTCCAGATAGAGCGCGTGATAGGTCATGTGGCCGCGTCCGCGCGCCTGTTCGATGGGCGGCATCCCGTCGATGTAGGACGATGTCAGCTCGGAATAGTCGAAGTCCAACGACAGCATCGGCTCGCCTGCGCCAAACCGCATCTGCGCGAGGAAATTGTCGACATTAGCCTCCGGGATGTTGTCGCGGACCCATGTCCGAGCGTTCACCGCCGCCACATAGGGCCAATGGGCGATCAGGTCCTGTACCGTCATGTTGACGCCCTCGGCGCGAAGATCAGTGATCCATCCCGCCTCACTCTCCATGATGCGGCCGTCCAGATGAAAGGCCAGCGGCCCGTTCGCGAGGCGCGTATCCGCCAGCGTCACCGTGTTCGTCTGCGTCTGCCAGCGGAAGTTGATCTGGCCGTCGTCGAACGCCAGCGGATCGGCGAAGACGTCCGGGAGGCGCAGGTTCAGATACTCGACATCCAGTTGGCCGACCAAGCTCTCGGGATCCTGTACACCGTCAAGCCGGAGTTGGGCGATTCCGCTGAGCCGGGCATTGAGCGCAGGCGCTGAAACAAAGACCCGGTCAAGCGTCAGCGTCCCCGCTTCCGGATCGACGCCAAAGCCGACTTGCGCGATATCGAATGCCGAGGCCTCACCCAGTCCGGCAAGACGCCCGTTTTCGGCAAAGATCACGCCGGTGAGCTTCTTGAGCCGCCCCTGACGATCCACGTCGGCGCGCGCGCGCCCCTCGACCGTGCCCTCGAGCACGCTGAGCCAGGCGAGCGCAGGCAACTGACCCGACAACACCTTGGTCGTGATGCGCCCGAAGTTTGCTGTCAGCTGTACGTTCTCCGCGCCCCGCCGACGGTCTATCGAGAGGCGAACGGCGGCACCAGGAGTGCCATCGTCGATGACCGCAACCGATATGGAGCCGCGTAGCCCCCCCTCATCGCGGTCGAGGCGGATGCGGGCGTTCTGGCTGTGCCATTCACCGCCGTTGAGCAGATCCTCGAAAGTAAGCCGGGCACCACGGATATCGATCCGCTCCAGCTTCGAGAGAACTTCCGGCCCTTCAGCATCGCCAGCCAGGGTATCTATGAACTGGCGAAAGACTTGGGGATTCGATCCGCCGTCGGCACCTTCTGCAATCGCCTGCGGCGTGACGCGGAGCCCGCGCCCCTGCCCCATCGCGAAGCGCAGCCCGCCGTCGGGTCGCCGGATCAGCAGGGCGTCGGGGGCGAAGACGGTCACATTGCTTGGCCGCACGCGACCATGGATCAGATCCACAAGCGCAAACTGCACCCCCACCCTTTCGACCCCGATCAGCACGCCGCCAGCCGGATCCGTCAACGCAACACCGTGGAGCCGAACACCGGACTGCTCGCCATCGTTGCCCAGGCTCAGCGCGAACCCGCCGATATCGACCTGTACGTCCTGCGAGCCCTCGTTGATCCGGGCCTCGATCAGATCAGCTACGCCTGGCAGCAAAACGGGACCCTGGGTGAGCCGCGCGTACAGCAGTCCCCCAGCAATGATCAGGATCGTGAGGATAGAGAGGACCGCGCGACCGCAGAGGCACGCCAGCGACCAGCAACCACCCGCAAAGCTGCGTTTGCAGACGGTGCGCGCGCCGGCCCCGTTCTCGGTCGACTGCGTGAATGCCATAGCGGCTCTCTCTCGGGACCGTGCTCTGCCTGCCTTGCCGTCGGCCCATCGGCATCTATCTTGGCGGTCGACCGGGGACGTACAACCCCAACTCCGCTCTTTGCACCCCTGATACCACGTTTGACAGGAGAGACGCCATGGCCACGATCGAAGAAGGGGCTGCAGCGCCCACGTTCAGCCTGCCCGCCGACGGCGGTCGAACCGCCTCGTTGTCGGACATGGTCGGCAAGACCGTCGTTCTCTACTTCTACCCCAAGGCCGACACTTCCGGCTGCACCAAGCAGGCCGTGGGCTTCACCGAGCATGCCGCGGCGTTCGAAGCTGCGGGAGCTGTGGTCGTTGGCGTCTCAAAGGATCCGGTGAAGAAGCTCGACAAGTTTCGCGACAAGCACGAATTGGGGGTCATCCTGGCGTCCGACGAGGAGACCGACACCTGCGAGGCGTACGGTGTTTGGGCCGAAAAATCGATGTACGGCAAGAAATACATGGGGATCGAGCGGTCCACGTTTATCATCGGACCTGATGGCAAGATCGCGAAGATGTGGCGCAAGGTGAAGGTGCCCGGTCACGTCGAGGCGGTGCTCGAGGCCGTACAAGCCTTGTGAGCCTGCTCGGTGAAGGGCTGGCAGCGGCCGCAGCTCATGTGCTGAACACTGCCGACCCGCATGAGAAGACGCGCCTTTCCCGGGCCGTTGCCGCCGAATGGCAGGCAGCCCGGGCAATGGGGCAGACGCCCGCAATCGGGCACGCCGATCCCCCCGACTATCCTGCTCGGCCCGAAAGGCCCGAACTCAAGGATCCGCGCGAGATGCCCCGGCGCCGCCCGGGGTCCGAGAAGGGACGTATCGCACTCCTTCACGCCATTGCGCATATCGAGTTGAACGCGGTTGACCTGCACTGGGACATCGTTGCGCGGTTCGCGCACGTTCCGATGCCGACTGGTTTCTACGACGACTGGGCCAATGCGGCGGACGAGGAATCCAAGCACTTCGGACTGCTCTCGGATCGCCTGCAGGCAATGGGCTCTTTCTACGGTGCTCTGCCAGCCCATGCCGGTATGTGGCGTTCGGCCGCGGCGACAGCGCATGATCTGCCGGCCCGGCTCGCGGTTGTACCGATGGTGCTTGAGGCGCGCGGGCTGGATGTCACACCAGGCATGATCTCTCTCTTCACAACTGCCCAAGATCTGGACAGCGTTAAGGCGCTGGAAACCATATATGCGGAAGAAGTGGGACATGTTGCGTATGGATCAAAGTGGTTCCACTTCTTGTGCGGGCGTGCGGATGCCGATCCGAAGGACCGGTTTCACGCACTCGTCCGGCAGTACTTCGATGCGCGTCTCAAGCCGCCCTTCAATGATGAGAAGCGGGCCGAGGCGGGACTGCCGCTCGATTTCTATTGGCCACTGGCGGATACGTGACAAGCATTCGGGTGTCTCTGCCGCTCTGCAAAGAAACTGCACAAAATCCGACGGAAAAGGTTGCGCAATCATGGCGATACGCGTAACAGTTGCAGAAAGAGCGCAGTACATAAAAAAATTCGGTAAGTGCTTCGAATAAGCTCAGCCGTTGCGGTGAGGTCGAGAGGTGGACATGTCGAGCAGGGTTTTCACTGCCTTGAACTGGTCTATGGGCAAGGTGTTTCCCGAGCGCAGGGTCTACATCCGTTCGGATGATCGCACCCAGTATCTGACGTTCGCGCCAACATCTCAGTTCGGCGCAGCCGTGGCCGTGTCGGCACTTTTGGGGTGGACCGCGTATACGACGACTGCGTTCGTGAGCACAGCGATGGACGGCCGAACCGCTGTAAATCGCTTGGAGGCCACGAAGGACGCCTACGAGATCCAGTTGGCAGCTCTCCGGGAGCAGCAGCGGCTTCTTGAGGAAGAAATCAACCGATCCAACTCACGCGGCGACGTCGTTACCCGTGAGTTGTCTGACAAGCAGCAAGTCCTTGTCGAAACAGCGGCGGAATTGCGCGCAGCGCAAGCCGAGTTGACCGGCCTTCGGGTGCGGATGGAAGCGCTATTGACCGAGCGCCGCACCGAACGGGACCAGATCAACGCCCTGAACGAGGAAGTTACCGCCCTTCGGCTTAGCCTTGCGGATGCGCACTACGATGACGCCGAGTTGACCGAAACCGTGGCGACGTTCTCGGCGACGATGGCGCGTGTCATTGCCGAGCGCGACCACGCCGTTAGCCGCTCGGACGGATTGAGCGGACAGGTGGCGGCTCTGGAAGCCGAGATCGTCCAATGGCAAGGTCGGCAGGAGAACCTTCTCGCCCAACTTGAGGATGCAACACGGACATCGTTGGCCTCGCTTGATTCGCTCTTTGTCGGAACGAACGTTGATCTCGAGTCGATCCTCAACGCGACACGTCGCGACTACACTGGCCGCGGCGGCGGGCCCGTCGACGACACAGATCCCGACAGGCAGTCCTACCTGCAACCTGTGCCCGAGGAAGACTACGCTCGCGTCGCGCGCCTGACGACGGACATGGAGCGCATCAGCCTCATGCGCGTCGCGATCGATCGCCTGCCCTTTGGCTTGCCGACGAAAGGCGCGCGCCGGACATCCGGGTTCGGAATGCGGCGCGATCCTATGCGGCGCAGCTCTCGCATGCACAACGGTGTTGATTTTGCCGCCCCGGTTGGGACCGCGATCTATGCGACCGGCGAGGGCGTGGTAACCTACTCAGGTCGGCAACGCGGCTACGGCATTATCGTGAAGATTCGACATGCCTTCGGCTTTGAAACGGTCTATGCTCACCTGAGTAAGAGTCGAGTCTCCGTCGGCCAGCGTGTTTCGCGCGGCGATCGTATTGCAGACATGGGTAGCACGGGCAGAAGTACCGGCAGCCATCTGCACTACGAGGTTAGGGTCAACGGGACTCCCATCAACCCGAGCACGTTCATAAAGGCTGCACGCGATGTTCTCTAAGAGTAAGATCAACGACCCTGCGCCGGCAGCGAAGGAGACCAAACCAATGTCGACCATGCCGCCCGCTGGCCCAAAGCCCGATCCGAGTTCCGCGCCCGCAGGGTCGCCGTCGTCTCCGTCGTTCCAGGCTAAGCCGAAGCCGTCCCCGTCTCTTTTGTCAAACGACATCACCATCAAGGGCAATGTCAGCTCATCTGGTGATATTCAGATCGAAGGCACGATTGAGGGCGATGTGCGCGCGCACCTGCTGACCGTTGGCGAAAGTGCCACGATCCGGGGCGAGGTGGTCGCAGATGATGTGGTCGTGAACGGTCGCGTCATCGGCCGCGTACGCGGTTTGAAGGTTCGCCTGACTGCCACCGCGAAAGTTGAAGGCGACATCGTGCACAAGACGATCGCGATCGAGAGCGGCGCCCACTTCGAGGGCTCGGTCCAGCGCCAGGAAGATCCCCTCAACGAAGGTGGCACCCGCCGTGCAGCGCCTTCGAAGGAAGCTGCCGCGGCCGAGTAACGCAGGCTACGTCGGGGCCGCGTGCCCCGGCGGACCAACGCCGCGCGTAGCTGGTGTTCCAGCACGGCCAAACCGGCAGCGGAATTCAGGGCGCGAAATGCGTCGTTCCGAGGTTGTGTGACCAAC
>JBCCDA010000013.1:0-66932 GCA_039033215.1 Pseudomonadota bacterium
GGCTATTCAGATGAAATTGACAACGACGACTTTTTAAAAGCGGCCATTAACGACACGCTGCTAGCGCCCCTGGGTTACGACCCACTCGGCCTGGACAACAACTTAACGCAAGCAGACGGGCTAATCGACGCCAAGCTACTGCAAGGTGACTACTATTCCCCAACCCGGGGGAGGCAGCGGCATGTCGCATGCCGGTTACTCGGAACTTCAGGTCACCACCAACTTCAGCTTTCTGCGCGGTGGCGCACATCCGGACGAGATGGTGGCCGCAGCCCATGCCCGCGGGCTCTCGGCCCTTGCCATAACCGACCGCAACACCCTAGCCGGCGTTGTTCGCGCGCATGTCGCGGCAAGAGAACTCGGCCTGCGCCTGCTCATCGGATGCCGTCTGGATCTGCTGGACGGGCCATCGCTGCTGGTCTGGCCCCGGGATCGCGCCGCCTATGGTCGGCTCTCGAAGCTCCTCAGCTTCGGTAAAATGCGCGCGCCCAAAGGGGAATGTCACCTGACGCTTGAGGAGACGCTGGCCCATATCGAAGGCCACGAAGTTGCCGTCATTCCCTCACGGCCCCTGACGCCTACCTTCCGCGACACCCTCGCCCGGATTGCCAAAACCCTCCCCGGGCACGTCCACCTCGCGGCGTCACACCGCTATCAGGGCCACGACCGCGCCTGGATCGGCGAGCTGGACGCGCTGGCGCGAACCACCGGCACCCATCTGCTGGCGACCAATGACGTCCACTACCATGTGCCCGAGCGCCGCCCCCTGCAGGACGTGCTCACCTGCATCCGCGAGGGGGTGACGATCCATGAGGCCGGGCATCTGCTGGCCGCAAACGCAGAACGTCACGTCAAGGGCCCGGACGAGATGGCGCGCCTCTTTCGCGGCTTCGAACATGCTCTGGACGCCACCCGGCGCATCACCGAAGTCTGTACATTCAGCCTCGACGAGCTGCGCTACGAATACCCCGACGAACCCGTGCCCCCCGGCAAGACGCCCCAGAGCCACCTCGAAGACATCACCTGGTCCGGTGCAGCAAGGCGCTATCCTGACGGCATCCCTGATCCCGTCCGCGACGCGCTGCGCCGCGAACTCGCCCTGATCGCCGAGCTTGGCTACGCGCCCTATTTCCTGACCGTCCACGACATTGTCGACTATGCCCGCACGCCGCAGCCGGCCAAGGGACGGTTGGACCCGATCCTCTGCCAGGGACGCGGATCGGCCGCCAATTCGTCGGTCTGCTATTGCCTCGGCATCACCTCCGTGGATCCTGCCCGCATCAATCTGCTGTTCGAGCGTTTCCTCACCCGGGAACGCCGCGAGCCACCCGATATCGACGTCGATTTCGAACATGAGCGCCGCGAGGAGGTCATCCAGTACATCTACGACCGCTATGGCCGCGACCGGGCGGGGCTGGCGGCGACCGTGATCTCCTACCGCCCCCGATCGGCGGTCCGCGAGGTCGGCAAGGCCATGGGCCTGACCGAGGATGTGACCGCTGCCCTCTCCGGCACCATCTGGGGGCCCTGGGGCAAGGAAGTGGAACGTGACCGCGTGCGTGGCGCGGGGCTCGACCCCGACGATGCACTGCTCTCCCGCGTGATCGCCCTCACCGATGAACTCATCGGCTTTCCGCGCCACCTCTCGCAGCACGTGGGCGGCTTCGTGCTCACGCGAGGGCCGCTGGTCGAAACCGTCCCCATCGGCAACGCTGCCATGCAGGACCGCACCTTCATCGAATGGGACAAGGACGATATCGACGCGCTCGGCATCCTGAAGGTCGATGTCCTCGCACTGGGGATGCTCAGTTGCATTCGCCGGGCCTTCGACATGCTGGACGATCACTATGGGGTGCGCCATACGCTGGCCAGCGTGCCATCGGACGACAAGGGCGTCTTCGGGATGATCTCGCGTGCCGACACCCTCGGCGTCTTCCAGATCGAGAGCCGGGCGCAAATGTCCATGCTGCCGCGGCTGAAACCCGCCTGCTTCTATGACCTGGTGATCGAGGTCGCCATCGTCCGCCCAGGTCCTATCCAAGGCGACATGGTCCACCCCTATCTGCGCCGCCGCAAGGGACTGGAGGAGGTCACCTACCCCTCGCCCGATCCCACGCAGGGGCCCGCGGACGAGCTGAAACAGATCCTGGGCCGCACGCTCGGCGTACCCCTTTTCCAGGAACAGGCCATGAAGATCGCCATGCAGGCGGCGAAATTCTCGGCGGGTGAACTGAACGAACTGCGCCGGGCGCTCGCCACTTTCCGCAAGCGTGGCACGATCCACCAGCTCGAGCAGAAGATGATCACCCGCATGGTCGCCCGCGGCTACGAGCCCGCCTTCGCCCAGCGCTGTTTCGACCAGATCAAGGGCTTCGGCGAATACGGCTTCCCCGAGAGCCATGCCGCCAGTTTCGCCCTGCTGGTCTGGGTGTCGTGCTGGCTGAAGCACCACTATCCGGAGGTCTTCTGCGCCGCACTCCTGAACGCCCAGCCGATGGGGTTCTACGCCCCCGCCCAGATCGTCCGGGACGCCCGCGCCCACGGAGTCGAGGTCCGGGAGGTCGACGTGAACCAATCGGACTGGGATTGCACGCTTGAGGGCCGCCAACGCGTCCCTCTTGTCGAGGCGGAGCGCCGGGGTGGGCGGGCGGGCGGTGCTCCGTCCGGACAAGAAGGACGCGAAGACGCACACGCCGTTCGCCTGGGCCTTCGCCAGGTCGACGGTGTAGGCGAACAGGCAATGCATCGTCTCGCAGCGGCGCGTCCCTATGCCCGCATCGAAGAATTGCAAACCCGCGCGGGTCTCACGCTCGGCGAGATCGAGCATCTGGCCGAGGCCGATGCCTTCCGCTCTCTCGGCCTCGACCGGCGCCAGGCGATCTGGCAGGTGCGCGCGCTGCGGCGCGGGACGGCCTTACCGCTCTTCGAGCATGCCAGGGCCCTCGACTACGGCGAAGAGCCCCGGACCACCCTGCCCGCCATGGCGCCGGCCGAGCATGTCATCGCCGACTATCGCTCCCTGAAACTCTCGCTCAAGGCGCATCCCCTCAGCTTCCTGCGCGACCGGCTTACCCGGGAACGCATCCTGAGCAGCCAGGCGCTCTGGGATCTGCCGAACGGCCAGCGTGCAGCCGTGGCCGGGGTCGTCCTGGTGCGCCAGCGCCCGGGCACCGCCAAGGGCGTCTGCTTCATGACGCTGGAGGACGAGGAAGGCGTTGCCAACATCATCGTCTGGCCCAAGGTGCTGGAGCGTTTCCGCCGCGTCGTCATGGGCGCGCGGCTGGTGCTGGTACGCGGCCGTGTGCAGCAGGCCGAAGGGGTGTTGCACCTGGTGGCCGATCAGCTTTGGGACCGCAGCGCCGATCTCGACAGCCTGGCCGACCAAACCAAAGGTGCTGGGATGTCGGCACCTCTTGCCCGCGCCGACGAGGTCGTGCGCCCCGTTCCCGAACCGCCACAGGGCCGCCTCCATCCCCGCGACATCCGCATCCTGCCCAAATCCCGAGATTTCCACTGAACGCGGACAGCATCGCATCCCGGATACTCGCGCGCGCCCGCTGGACAGCGGTGCCCCCGATGGTCTCAATCCTCCCATCAAGGAGATCGTCATGACCGCACCCGCCAAAGCGCCACGCGTCGCCCTGATGGGCATGATCCTGGAATCGAACCGCCATGCCCGCCCGGCCGCCAAGGCGGATTTCGAGCGGACAACCTGGATGGGCGGCAACGCGCTCATGGCCGAGGCGCGGGCCGAAACCCCGTCGCTCGCCACCGAGTTCTCGGCTTTCGTGCGCGCAATGGACGCCACCGGACCCTGGACGCCCGTCCCGGTCCTTCTCACCGCCTGCCACCCGCAGGGCCCGGTCGAGGAAGCCGTCTACGAGGAGTACGCCCAGGCGATCGAGGTGGCCCTGAAAGCTCAGGACATCGACGCCGTCTACCTCTGCCACCACGGCGCGATGGTTGCGACCCATCTCGACGACCCCGACGGGGCGCTCGCCGCCCGGGTCCGCGCCACCGTCGGCCCGGACGTGCCCATCGTCCAGACGCTGGACCTGCACGGCAACATCTCGGACCTGATGTGCGACAGCGTGGACCTGATCTGCGGCTACCGCACCAACCCCCATGTCGACATGATCGAACGGGGCGAGGAATGCGCCTTCACGCTGCGCCGCATGCTCGCCGGGCTCGCCCGCCCGCAGGTCGTGCACGTGAAGCTGCCGATCGCGCCGGCCTCGGTCACGCTGCTGACCGCCGGCGGGCCCTATGCCGACATGATCGACTATGGCCAGCGGCGCCAGGCCGAGCTTGCGGGAAAGATCCTGAACGTCTCGATCTTCGGGAATTTCATCTTCTCGGACGTGCCCGAGAACGGGGTCTCGGTGGTGGTGACCGCCCGCGAGGACCGCCGGATCGCCGAGGACCTCGCCCGCGAGATCGCCACGTTGGGCTGGGCGGAGCGTGAGCGTTTCGTGAAAGATATCATGCCCTTGCCGGACGCTGTTGCGATGGCGAACCGGACCGACCGCGCGCCCGTGATCTTCTCGGATTCCGGCGACAACCCAGGTGGCGGCGGATCGGGCCGGACGACCGAACTGCTGGCCGCCCTGCACAAGGCGGACGCGCAGGGCGTCTTCTATGGATCGTTCTACGACCAGGCGCTGACCGCCGAGGCCCACGCGCTCGGCGCCGGCGCCGCCTTCACAGCCCGCTTCAACCGCGACGCGGCCGGCGCAAGCTGGGAGGCATGGGATATCCCGTTCGAGGCAGAGGCCCGGGTCCTCGCGCTCCATGACGGGAACATCACCGGGCGGCTTGGGATCTTTGCCGGGCGGCGTCTCGAACTTGGCCCCTGCGCGCTTCTGCAGATCGGGGGCATCAAGGTCGTCGGGATTTCGGACCGCAGCCAGACCGCGGACCCAATGTTCTTCGAGATGTTCGGCCTGGACATCGCCGATGCCCAGACGGTCTGTGTCAAGTCCCGCGGCCATTTCCGCGCGGGCTTCCTGCCGTGGTTCCCGCCCGCCCAGGTCTTCGAGGTCGATACCGGCGGGCTGACATCGCCAGTGCTCGAACGCTGGCCGCTCGACCGGATCGCCCGCCCCGCCTTCCCGCTGGACCGGGACTTCGACTGGGCGCCCTAATGTGTTCAATTTTAATCGAATATTAGGAATGGGGCCGTAGAACCCTCAGCGTCCGGCCGGACGTGTAGATTTTGTAGACGACCTCCCCTCGGCTGGTAGCGCCGTTGAGGGGGCTGGGGCTAACGGTGGGCCCACCGCTCATGCGCCATATGGCGCGCAGCGTTCCAAAACCTGACCACGCAGCCAAGGCAGCACGGTCACCCCTTCCGAGAGATCATCGACAGCGACGCCGCCGGGCCAAGGGCCGTACGGTCAGTCGTCCAGCTCGATCACCGAGCCCGCGCCAAGTTTGCGCGTGCCCAGTTCGGCGTGGAACCGCGCCAGGATGTCGAACTCGACACAATGCATCGGCAACAGCACCTCGACCCCTTCGTCGCGGAACCAGGCGATCGTCTCGTCGACGGGCGGATCTTCGGCATGGAGCAGATGAAACCCGCCGATCACGGCATGGAGCTTCTGTCCCGTGACCTGCTTCGCGGCCTCGGAGATGTTGCAGATCCCCGCATGCGAGCAGCCGGACACCACCACCGCGCCCTTGGACGTCCGGAAGGCCAGCGCGGTATCGTCGGGCATGGGGTCGTCCTTGTAGGCGCCCTTCTCGAACGGCGTGACGCGGGGGATGTGTCCCAGGAAGAACGCCCCGGGGGCGAGTTCCTGCGGGCCCTCGCTTTCCAGCACGGCGAAATCGCGGCGCAGCACGGACTGGATTTCGGCGTAGTCCTGGGCGGCGTTCGAGCGATCCTCGGCGATGTCGGGCGGGGGCTCCATGACGCGCGGGTGCAGGATGACGCGCTTGCGGCGATTCTGGTCCGCCCCTGCCGCATCACTGCCTGAGGGGGCGTTGAAGCCATGCCAGAGCACACCCTTTGTGTGGTCGCGGTGGATGTGACTGAAGGCGATGACATCCACGGTGTCGAGGTCGATGCCCGCGTGATCGGCGTTGAAGCGCCAGACATCCGAGAGCCCCATGTCGAAGAGCACGTTGGTGCCCCGATACTCGACCCAGGCGGAGAACCCCCATTCGGCTTTCCAGGGCATCGCGGAGGCTTCGTTCTCGCACAAGAGCGTGATCTTCATAGCGGGGCTCCGGGTTTCTCGCACCTTGGTACGCGGAAACGCCGATCGATCAAACCGGCGATACCGGCCCGTACCGGGCACCGGACGGGGGCGCTGCCCCCGCACCCCCGAGGTATTTTGGGCCAGATGAAGACGGTGGGGAGGGGTGTGGGGTCCGGCGCGTGCGGGCGCATCATGCCGAGTGGCGGCAATGCTCGATCAGGTTGTCGAGGAACCGGTCGCAGGCATCGAGCTGGGTGAGGGCGATGAACTCGTCCGCCTTGTGCGCCTGTTCGATCGAGCCCGGGCCGCAGACCACCGTGGGGATCCCCGCGATATCGGCAAAGAGCCCGCCTTCCGTCGTGTAGGCGACCTTGGCGTGATCGTTCCGGCCGGCCAGGCGCTTGGCCAGCCCCGTGATCTCGGCAGAGGGATCGGTGTCGAGTCCGACGATGTGGGAATAGGGCTGGAAGTCGATCCCGGTGTCTGGATCAACGGCATGCATCTCTGCCTCCAGCCGCCGGGCCTCGACCTGGATGCGGGCCACCAGCGCCTCGGGATCATCACCGGGCACAGCCCGGAACTCGAAGTCGAACTCGGCGTGGTGGGGGACGATGTTGAGCTGCGTTCCGCCCGTCATCCGCCCCACATGCGCCGTGGTATGGGGAAGATCGTAGAGCGCATCTCGAGGGCCGGTTCGCGCGAGATCGCGCCCGACATCGGAGACATAGGCGATCAGGCGAGCGGCATATTCGGCGGCGTTGACGGCCTGGGGGGCAAGCGAGGAATGGCCCGTCTTTCCACGCACCACCACGCGCTTGGAGATCTTGTGCTTGTGCCCGGTGATCACCTGCATGCTGGTCGGCTCACCGACAAAACACCCCGCGGGTCTGACCGGCCAATCGGCCATTTCGTGCAGCATGGGGCGCACCCCAGTGCAGCCGACTTCTTCGTCATAAGAGAAGGCGATGTGGAGCGGACGGGCGAGGCCCGACATCCTGGGCACTGCGGCCAGCACGCAGGCAAGATAGCCCTTCATGTCGCACGCGCCGCGCCCGTAGAGCAGGCCATCCGTCACCCGCGCCCCGAAGGGATCGGACGACCATTCCTGGCCATCGACAGGGACCACATCCGTATGGCCAGAGAGCACAAACCCCGGCACCTCGGGCGGGCCGACGGTCGCGATCAGCGAGGCTTTCTCGCCCGTCTCTTCGGGGATTCGCCGGGACGAAACACCATGCTCGCCCAGATATTCCTCGACCCAGCCGATCAGAGGCAAATTCGAATGCCGCGAGACCGTGTCAAAGCCGATCAGCCGTTCGAGAATCTCGCTGGAATCCATTCCATCCACCTTGTTGCACCGCATCACATACGGCCTTTTCAATCACCGGCAAGGTGTTAAGGTCCCGTTGCACGCAGTCAATGCGGGCGCGTCCGAGCGCGCGGAGCGAGCGCGACGATAAGACAGGGAACACACATATGATTCACCTCAAGAAGACACTGGGCATGCTGGCCGCAACGACGCTGCTGGCGACCCCGGTCATGGCCGAGGATCTGACGATTGGCCTCTCTTCCGAGCCGACCGCTATTGATCCCCACTTCCACAACCTGGGGCCCAACAACGCGATGTCCCGGCACATCTTTGGAACGCTGATCGGTCAGAACGAGAAGCAGCAGCTCAATCCGGGCCTGGCCCTGACCTGGGAAGCAATCGATGATCTCACATGGGAGTTCAAGCTGCGCCCGGGTGTGACGTTCCACGATGGCTCGGCCTTCGATGCGGACGACGTTGTCTGCTCGTTCGAGCGGGCGCCGAACGTGCCGAACTCGCCCTCGTCGTTTGCGACCTACACCAAGGGCAAGACGGTGGTGAAGGTCGACCCGCTGACGGTTCACATCAAGACCGCGACGCCCTATCCGCTGATGGCGACTGATGTCTCGACCATTCCGATCGTGTCAGATACCTCAGGCTGCAGCGCCACGACCGAGGAATTCAACGCAGGCACGGCCGCCATCGGCACCGGCCCGTTCAAGTTCGTGAGCTACACGCCGGGCGACTCGATCGTGCTCGAGAAAAACGACGCCTATTGGGGCGACGCCCCGATTTGGGACAACGTCACCTTCAAGCCGATCAAGTCGGGCCCGGCCCGCGTCGCGGCCCTGCTGGCCGGTGACGTCGACATGATCGAGGGCGTGCCCACAACGGACATCGCCACGCTGGAGGCCAACGAAGACCTCTCGCTCAGCCAGGGTGTCTCGAACCGGGTGATCTATCTGCACCTGGATCACGACCGCAAGGACAGCCCCTTCGTGAAGGCCAATGGCGGCGGCGCGATCGAGAACCCCCTCATGGACGCGCGCGTGCGACTGGCGATCTCGAAATCCATCAACCGCGACGCCATCGTGGCCCGCGTCATGGAAGGCGTCGCCATCAAGGCGGGCCAGTTGCTGCCGGACGGCTTCTTCGGCGTGTCGCCGAACCTCGAGCCCGTCGAGTATGACCCCGACGGTGCCAAGGCGCTGCTGGCCGAAGCGGGCGTGCCGGACGGCTTCGAGCTCACAATCCACGGGCCGAACGATCGCTACATCAACGACGCAAAGATCGCCGAGGCCATCGGCCAGATGTTGACCCGTATCGGCATCAAGACCCAGGTCGAGACCATGCCGCGGTCGGTCTACTTCAAGCGTGCCTCGCGCGGCGGGCCGGGCGAGACGCCCGAGTTCAGCTTCGTGCTGGTCGGCTGGGGTGCGGGCTCGGGCGAGGCGTCCTCGCCGCTGAAGTCCCTGATCGCCACCCACACGCCCGACAAGGGCTGGGGCGCATCGAACCGCGGGCGGTACTCGAACCCCGAAGTCGACGCGCTGCTCACCGAGGCGCTGGCAACCGTGGATGATGCGAAGCGCCAGACGCTGCTGGCCACGGCGACCGAGGTCGCGATCAACGACCAGGCCATCATCCCGCTCCACTACCAGGTCAACACCTGGGCGGCGCGCAAGGGGCTGAGCTATGCGGCCCGGACGGATGAGTACACGCTCGCCATGGGCGTGAAGAAAGACTGATCCGACACGGGGCGGGCCACGGCCCGCCCCGATGCTTTTGGGGGGCAGCCATGACGGTCTTCATCATCCGTCGCCTGTTGCAGGCGGTCGTCGTCGTCTTCCTGATGTCCCTGATCGTCTTCTTCGGCGTGAACGTCATCGGCGATCCGGTCGACATGCTGGTCAGCCCCGAGGCAACGCAGGAGGAGATCGCCCGCGTCATCCGGGACTTCGGCCTCGACCAGCCCATGCACATCCAGTACCTGCGCTTTCTGGGCGGCGTGACCGAGGGCGACTTTGGCCGGTCGTTCATCTTCGGCGAGCCCGCGCTGAAGCTTATCCTGCACCACATGCCGGCCACCATCGAACTGGCGCTGGTCTCGCTGATCATGGCCATCGTGCTGGGGATCCCGCTCGGGCTCTTCGCCGGGCTCTTTCCCGACAATCCGATTTCGCGGGCCATCATGGCGGGGTCCATCATGGGCTTCTCGCTGCCGACGTTCTGGGTCGGGCTGATGATGATCATGCTCTTTGCCGTCTGGCTGGGCTGGCTGCCGTCAACGGGGCGCGGGGACACGGCGGTGTTTCTGGGCATCGAGTCGTCGATCTGGACCCGGGACGGGCTGAGCCATCTGTTCATGCCCGCGCTGAACCTGGCTCTGACAAACATTTCGCTGGTGATCCGGCTGGTCCGCGCCGGCGTGCGTGAGGCGATGCACCAGGACTACATCAAGTTCGCCCGCGCCAAGGGCCTCTCGCCCAATCGCGTCATCGGCGTGCACCTGCTCAAGAACATCATGATCCCGGTCATCACCGTGCTGGGGCTGGAGTTCGGGAACCTGCTGGCGTTCTCGGTCGTGACCGAGACGATCTTCGCCTGGCCCGGTATGGGCAAGCTGCTGATCGACTCGCTCTTGCAGTTGGATCGCCCGGTCGTCGTCGCCTACCTGATGATCATCGTGCTCGTGTTCGTGCTCATCAACCTGCTGGTGGACATCGCCTATTCCATACTGGATCCCCGGGTGCGGCTGAAGGATCAGGGCACATGACCGATCAAACCGTGCCCGCCGAGGTCCGCGTCGCCCGGGTCGAGACCCCGTTCCAACGCTTCCGGGCCGAGTTCTTCGAATCCAGTATCGCCACTGTCGCGCTGGTGATGATCGGCATCATCGCCCTTCTGGCCTTGCTGGCCCCGTGGATCACGCCGCAGGACCCCTATGATCTGGCCCAGGTCAGCGTCATGGATGCGGCCCTGCCGCCGGGCGAGATGGCCTTCGACGGCTTCACCATGTGGTTGGGATCGGACGGGGCGGGGCGCGATCTCTACTCCGGCATCCTGTACGGGTTGCGCATCTCGATCATGGTGGGGCTGGCCTCGGGCCTGATCGCGCTGGCCATCGGCACGGCCATCGGGCTGATCGCGGCCTATGCCGGGGGCCGCGTCGACACGCTGATCATGCGAGCGGTCGACCTGCAACTGTCGTTTCCCGCGGCGCTGATTGCCCTGATGCTGGTGGCCGTGCTGGGCCGCGGCATCGAGAACATCATCTTTGCGCTCGTGGTGGCGCAGTGGGCCTACTACGCCCGCACGGTACGCGCGACGGCGTTGGTCGAAAGCGCCAAGGAGTACATCGAGGCCGCGCGCTGCCTGGGTCTGTCGCACACCCGGGTCGTCTTCCGCCACGTACTGCCCAACTGTCTCGCACCGCTGATCGTGATCGGAACCGTGCAGACGGCCTCGGCCATTGCGCTGGAATCAACCTTGTCGTTTCTGGGGGTGGGCCTGCGCCAGACAGAACCCTCGCTAGGCGTGCTGATCGCGAACGGACGCGACTACATCATCTCTGGGCGCTACTGGATCTCGGTCTTCCCCGGGATCGCGCTCCTGCTGACGATCATGTCAATAAACCTGGTGGGCGACCAATTGCGCGACGTGCTGAACCCGAGGCTGAAGAAATGAGGCCCTCCTGCGCGACGACCTCGCGGCACGCCGCCCGCCCGCCCACCCCGGCGCACCGCTCAGGCGTTGCGCAGGAGGGCCGGGCATGACTGTCCTCGCCGTTGAGAACTTGCAGACCCACTTCTTCACCCGCGCGGGCGTGGTCAAGGCCGTGGACGGTGTCGACTTCACGCTGGACCGCGGCGAGGTCATGGGGCTCGTCGGCGAATCCGGCTCGGGCAAGTCCGTCACCGGCTTTTCCATCATCGGGCTTGTGGACCCTCCGGGCCGGGTCGTCGGCGGCTCGATCCGCTTCCAGGGCGAGGAACTGGTCGGGCAAAGCGAACAGCGCCTGCGCACGCTGCGCGGCGACCGGGTCGCCATGATTTTCCAGGACCCGATGATGACGCTGAACCCGGTCCTGCGCATCGACACGCAGATGATCGAAGCGATCCTGGCGCACGACAAGGTCTCGAAGCGCGAGGCATGGACCCGGGCCCGCGACGGGTTGGGCGCCGTTGGCATCCCCTCGCCCGAGGAACGCCTGCGGGCCTATCCCCATCAGCTGTCGGGGGGGATGCGCCAGCGCGTCGCCATCGCCATTGCCTTTCTCAACAACCCCGATCTGATCGTCGCCGACGAGCCGACCACAGCGCTCGACGTCACCATCCAGGCGCAGATCATCCACGTGGCCCAGAAGATGTGCGCCGACCGCGGCGCCGCGATGATCTGGATCACGCACGATCTGGCCGTGGTGGCTGGCCTCGCGGACCGGATCTCGGTCATGTACGCGGGCCGTGTCGTCGAGCAGGGCGCCACCGACGAGGTCATCGACCACCCGCGCCATCCCTACACAGTGGGGCTCCTGGGCTCGGTGCCGTCGGCCAACAAGCGCGGCCAGAAGCTCAACCAGATCCCCGGAATGACGCCCAACATGCTGGCGTTGCCCCAAGGGTGCGCCTTCCGCGAACGCTGCCCGCGGGCGTCGGACACCTGCCTTCACGATCCGCAGATCACCGGCGATGTGCACCGAGTGCGCTGCTTTCATCCGCACGAGGCGGTGCCGGCATGACCCCTATCCTCGAGATCAAGGGCGTCTCGAAACGCTTCTACAAACGGCTGGATCTGGCGGGCAAGATCGCCGCGCGGCTGGGCTCGAACATCCGCGAGGAGATCGTGCACGCCGTCGACAGCGTCGACCTCGCCATTCAGCCGGGCGAGGTCGTGGGGCTGGTGGGCGAGTCCGGTTGCGGCAAGTCCACGCTCGGCCGCGTCATCGCGGGCATTCACGCAGCGACCGAGGGCCAGGTGTTCTTCGAGGGCAAGGATACCGCGAAGATGTCGGGCGCCGAACGCCGTGCGGCAACGCTGGCCGTGCAGATGATCTTCCAGGATCCGTTCGCGTCCCTGAACCCGCGCATGCGGGTCGAGCAGATCGTGGGCGAGGCCCCGCTGGTCCACGGCCTCTGCACGCGGGCCACTCAGGACGCTTATGTCGACGATATCATGACGCGCGTGGGCCTCGATCCCTCGTTGAAGAAGCGCTACCCGCACCAGTTCTCGGGCGGCCAGCGCCAACGGATCGGGATCGCACGAGCGCTCGCCGTCAAACCCCGCTTTCTGGTCTGCGACGAGGCGATCGCGGCCCTGGACGTCTCGATCCAGGCGCAGGTCCTGAACCTCTTCATGGATCTGCGCGAGGAGTTCGACCTTACGTATCTGTTTGTCTCCCACGACCTGAGCGTGGTCGAGCACATCGCCGACCGCGTCGTGATCATGTATCTGGGCCGCGTGGTCGAGAGCGCGCCAACGGCCGAGCTCTTTGCCCATCCACGCCATCCGTACACCCAGGCGCTGCTGGCCGAGGTGCCGCGGCTGGACCAGCGCAAACGGCAGTTCACCCCGGTCGAGGGAGAGATCCCCTCGCCGCTGAACCCCCCGCCCGGCTGCCATTTCCACCCGCGCTGCCGCTATGTAATGGATGTCTGCTCGGCCGAGCGGCCTGCCCTGGAGGTCCAGGATGGCCGCCTCTGCGCCTGTCATCTGCCCGAGGGCGCGCCGGCGCTCAGTTCCGCCGCCGAATGACGAACGGAGGCCCGGGGGCCTCCGCCAAATCTCCGCAAAAGTCTCTCAGATCGTCAGGCAAAGGCACGGCGCCGGAACCGCGACAGCAGCCCCAGACCGCCAAACGCCGACAGCAACAGCCACGCGGTCGCGGGCAGCGGCACGACGTTCACGTTGATCGAGACATCGCCCAGATCGGATTGCAGCGCGAACGAATACTCGCCAAGCGCATTGGCATCGAACGGACCGAACGCGGGCGGCGTGATCCCGGCGACAGCCGGATTACCCGCGAGGAATCCGAACACCAGGTTCTGTGATCCCTGCACCAGGGTCAGATCCCCCAGAAAGACGCCGGGGGCTGTCAGGACAGGGGTCGTGTTGAAATCGAGGATGCCCAGGTTGGCGATATCGGTCCCCGCGCCCGGATCCAGATCGTACAGCAGTTGGATGTTGAAGTCGCTGAGGGTCGAGCCACCGGTTCCGGTCAGCTCGGCGAAGAAGTTGAAGTTCCAGGTTGCCCGCAAGGCACCCGCGGTGCTGCCGGGCGTCCCGTCGTTGAGACCGGGCGTTGCCGTGTAGGTTCCTGCCCCGTCGTTGCCCAGTGCCGGGTTGCTGAAGCGTTGCGTGGCGCTGATACCAAGCGTCAGCTGATCGCCGTTCGACGCCGTGAACGTCGAGAAAGCAGTCGGGTCCGTCGGGATCCCGTTTCCACCGAATGTCGCCCGGGGCAAGTCATCGAAAGTCTGGAACGTCGGCGTCAGGCTTCCCGCGTTCGCAAGCCCGGTCCCAAGCACCGCAAGGACAACCCCGGCAGCCAAAGATGACAGTCTCATCGAAACTCCTCCTACACGTCGTATGTTGTTGGGCGACCGATGCGCCCCATCGCTCGCCCAGGGCATAAAGCGCACAACCTTGACAGCTTTAAGGCGAGTGCCGGGCTGGCTTTTCCACTGTGCGCAACCGGCCAGATCGGGGCCTTCTCGCGCGGGGCGCCAGCCGTTGGCAGGTCACGCCGTGGGGGTCGGATCCGGCATGTCGGAAACGTGAGGCGCCGCGGCGCTCAACCTGATCAACGCATCGACGGCGATGGCCCCCGTCTCGGTCGCGATCAGCGGGTTCACATCGAGCTCGAGCAGCACATCGGCGTTCGACACCGCATAGGCCTGAACGGCCATGACCTGGTCGACCACAGCATCCAGATCCGCTCCGGGCTTTCCGCGCCAGCCGGACAGCAGGGCCGAGACCCTGAGGCCACCCAACGCATCCCGCACGGCAGCGGGAGAGCTCGGCACCATCAGTGTCGCGGTGTCCTGCAGAAGCTCGGCAAGGATGCCGCCCGCCCCGATCGACAGCGTCAGGCCATAGACCGGGTCCCGGACCACCCCGACGATCAGCTCGGCGACTGCCCCCGCGACCATCTCTTCGACCAGAAAGGCCTCGGCTGGAATGTCTTTTGCTGCCTCCACAACGGCTTGTGCGGACCTCAGGCCCAACCGAACGGCCCCGGCTTCGGTCTTGTGCGCGATCCCGAGGCCCTTGAGCACAACCGGAAAGCCAATCGCCACGGCCGCCGTCGCGGCGTCTTCCGCGCTTTCGACCCGCCGCGACAGAGGGATGCGCACGCCAAAGCCAGCCAGTGCAGCCTTTGCGGCGGCTTCATCCAGCACAGTGGCCGACGGGGCGCACGCGCCGGGCGGGTGGGCGGGCTCTCCTGCCTGCCCCAAATCCTGATGGCGCGGGGGAGGCGCGGGCGCACCAGGGATCAGCACCGGCTCCGGCAGAGGCCCCGCCCAGGCCTCGCCCAGATCGGCCATCGCCTCGGCTGCTGCCAAGGCTTCCTCCAGTCCACGGAGCGGCGCGACCCCGGCGGCCATCATGGCGCCCGCCTGTGCTTCGGGCAGGTTCTCGGGCAGCGAGCTGACCAGTGCCGCGCGTGCGCCCGTCTGGGTCTGGGCTGCGACCAGCGCCTCGGTCGCGCAGGCCCAGTCCAAGGGCGAACAGCGGTCCGCCCGCGGTTCATCGTAGACGAGCGCTGTGAGATCGAACCCGCAAGACATCATGGCGGTGTAGCAGGCGGTCATGCGCGGCACGTCACCCCAGATGAAGGTGTGGTAGTCGAGCGGATTGGCGACGGTCACCAGATCGGACAGCGTCGCCTTCACGCGGTCATGCTGCGCGCCGGTGAGTGCTGGGAAGGCCACGCGCCGCGCGGCGCCGGCGTCGGCCATGAGGCTCGCCTCGCCGCCGGAGCACGAGATCGACCCGATCGCCCGGCCCGGCAGTGCCCCGTGGACATGGGCCAGCACCAGGGTCTCGAGGAATTCCGACAGGCTCGCCAGCACGGGCACGCCGATGCGGGCCAGAAACGCCCGGCTCGCCGCATCGCCCCCGGCCAGCGAGGCCGTATGGCTCAGCGTTGCCGCCTGCGCCTGGGCCGAGCGGCCGACCTTGAGCGCGACCACGGGTTTGGCCAGCGTCCGGGCACGCGCCGCCAGCGCCTCGAAGGCCCGGATGTCCGAGATACCCTCGATGTGGAGCCCAACGGCACTGACGCGCGGATCCTCCAGCATCGCCAGAGCCAGATCCGCAAGCCCGGTCTGCGCCTGGTTGCCCGCCGCCGCGAGATAGGCGACCGGCAGGCCACGGCGCTGCATGGTGAGGTTGATCAGCACGTTCGACGACTGGCCCAGGATCGCGACCCCGCGCTCGACCCGCCGCCCGCCATGCTGGTCAGGCCAGAGCAGGGCCCCGTCGAGGTAGTTGATCAGACCGTAACAGTTGGGCCCGAGGATCGGCATGTCGCCCGCCGCCGCGACCAACGCCTCCTGAAGGCTCCGGCCTGCGACCGGGTCGTCCGCGGCCTCGGCGAAGCCGGAGGCAAAGCAGACCACCCCGCCCGCACCCAGGGCCGAAAGCACGCGGACCGCTTCTACCGTCGCGTAGCGGTTGATCCCGATGAAGACCGCATCGGGCACACCTGGCAGATCCTCGATCCTGGCAACGGTCGGCATGCCTCCGATCGCGGCGCGCTTGGGATGCACCGCCCAAACGGGGCCCTCAAACCCCATCTTGCCACATTGCTCGACCACGGCAGCGCCCCACCCCCCGCCGATCACGGCGATGGAGCGCGGTCTCAGAAAACGCGACAGGTCAGGCAACCCGGTTCCCTTCCGCATCGATCAGGAGGCCGCCATCGTCCTTTGAGAACGGACCGGCCGGCCATTGGTCCAGCAGCTCCAGCACTGCCTCCGCTGGCCGACAGAGCCGGACGCCGTTCGCTGTGCAGACAATCGGGCGATTGACCAGGATCGGGTGCGCCAGCATGTGATCCAGTAGCACATCGTCCGGCAGGGCCTCATCCAGCAGGCCGAGCGCCTCGGCAGGCGATCTGGTCTTGCGCAAAGCGCTCCTCGGTGTCAGCCCCGCCGCGGCAAAGAGTGCCAGCAGCTGCGGCCGCGTCCAGCCCTCCTTGAGATACTCGATCACGGTCGGCTTATACCCCGCCGCCTCGATGATCCGGAGCACGGTCCGCGAGGTCCCGCAGTCGGGGTTATGGTGGATGACGATGGTCATCGTGGCCTCCGTCTCTCTAGTCCCGAGCCTTCAAAACATCGGCACCACCTGCATGAGGTATTTTTGGCCAGATGAAGCAAGGGTTTCTTAACCAGCGGGACACAACGTCCCCGTGCGGTACAGGCTGAGGAGCCGATGACCGCGCCAGGTGAAGCCCCGTCGCTGATGCGCGCTGCGCCCCAGGCGACGGGGTGGATCTCGAATTTGCCTCTTCATCTGGCCAGAAATACCTGCCTGACGGCACCCCTGGGGTCGCGCTCAGCTGCAGGCGCGCGAAGCGAACGTTGCAGCCGGTCGGCGCCGAAGGCGTCGACAATTCTTATGCTCCAAGTGGTCGCAACAGATCCCGACTGATAATGTGGCGCTGGATCTCTGACGTTCCGTCCCAGATCCGCTCGACGCGCGCATCCCGCCAGAACCGGGCGAGCGGCAGGTCGTCCATCAGCCCCATCCCGCCGTGGATCTGGATGGCAACGTCGGTCACGCGGGCCAGCATCTCGGAGGCGTAGAGTTTGGCCGAGGCGATCTCCCTATTGGCCGGCAGGTCCTGGTCAAGCCGCCAGGCGCTGGCGAGCGTCAGGAAATCGGCGGCATCGATCTCGGTGATCATGTCGGCCAACTGGAACGACACCCCCTGGAACTTGCCGATCGCTTGCCCGAACTGGCGGCGCTCGGCGGCATAGGTCAGCGCATGGTCGAAGACCCGGCGCGCGCGGCCCACGGACATGGCCGCCACCGTGATCCGGGTCGCATAAAGCCACTCGTTCATCACGGCGAAACCGCCGTCGACCTGGCCCAGCACCGCCTCATCCGGGAGGCGGCAATCCTCGAACCGCAGGATCATGTTCTTGTAGCCGCGGTGGGAGACCGACGAATAGCCGTCCGCGATCTCGAAACCCGGATGGCCCCGGTCGACCAGGAAACAGGTGATCCGCTTCTTGGGTCCCTTGGGAGTGTCGTCCTCGCCGGTGGCGACGAAGACAATCACGAAATCCGCGTGCTCGGCGCCCGAGATGAAATGCTTGGTGCCGTTGACGACCCAGTCGCCCCCGTCCCTGACCGCCGTGCACTTCATGCCCCGCACGTCGCTCCCGGCATCGGGTTCGGTCATGGCCAGCGCGTCCATCTTCTCGCCCCGGACCGCGGGCAGCAGGTAGCGCTCGATCTGCTCGCCCTCGCAGGCCATCAGGATGTTCTGGGGCCGCCCGAAGAAATGGTTGAGCGCCATCGAGCCCCGCCCGAGCTCGCGTTCCACCAGCGCGAACTCCAGGTGCGAGAGGCCCGCGCCACCCACGCTTTCAGGAAAGTTGCAGGCATAAAAGCCGAGCTCGATGGTCTTCGCCTTGATCGCCTCGGCCACGTCTTCGGGCACCTCTCCCGTACGCTCGACGAGATCCTCGTGGGGATAGATCTCGTTCTCGACAAAGGAACGCACCGTCGAGACGATCATCTCCTGCTCTTCTGTCAGGCCGAAGTTCATGGGCGTTGGTCTCCGATTAAGGTCTTGGCTGTTGACTGACCGCACATAGCAAGGGGGCTGGCATGCGGACGATCACGATGTTTCTGGCGGGACTGTTGGCGATGTATGCGCCATCCGTGGCCGCGCCCGGCACGCAGGTCTGGGACTACAAGAATTGGACCGTCGCGGTCGAGGCCGTCGATACCGGCGAGGATCTTCGCATCA
The DNA here is from genome assembly GCA_039033215.1 of Pseudomonadota bacterium. Classification (GTDB taxonomy): domain Bacteria; phylum Pseudomonadota; class Alphaproteobacteria; order Rhodobacterales; family Rhodobacteraceae; genus Thermohalobaculum. The sequence goes on from JBCCDA010000013.1 coordinate 18,500, forward strand.
CCTGCAGGGCCTGGACCGGTGGGGACGGCCAACCCCGCCTCGTGATCGAGGTCTCCAACGGCGATGCGCTGCCGCCGCACCACTACCCGCTCCCGCACCTTTACGAGAGCGCGCCGCGCGGCCATCGCACCATGCTGTTCGACGGCGCCTGGGTGATGTTCGAGGTGGACGTGCTGGTCGAGCCGGACCTGCCCTGGCGCGCCGAGGGCGAGGCCCAGGCCTGGTATGACGATGACGGCATCCTGCAGGCCGTGGCGCGGCCCTTTGGCAACGGGCTCGATCTGCTGGCGGTGATGCGTGAGGCCGGGACGCTCTGGGTCACGCTCGACAGCGAGGTGGTCTATGCCGCCTCGCTCAGCGGGTTTACTGCCGCCTATGGAAAGATGGCCGAACAATGTGGCTTCCCCACGGTAGGCGTGATCGACTGAACCCCGCCTGCCTCCCGGCTCACCGCACCTTGTGCGGGTCGTGCTCGGGAAGAAGCGCGGCAATGTACTCACGATCTTTCCAGGCTGGCTTGGGTAGCGGCTTGTCTGTTTGCGGCAAGAATTCCGACGGCGTGTCGCTGGCGAGGTCGGGGATGTAGCGCGGGCAGTTCGGGAAGATCTCGCGCGCCTCCAACCGGATCATGACCTTCGCACCTGGGTAGTCCCCGAGGCGCGGGTGATCGTGGATCAGCTCGGCGGTGCCATTGACGCGCAGCCGGTAGGACGTGCCGTCCATGTGAATGAACAGGAGGCCCGCGCGTCCGGACCCAAGGATGTTGCCCAGCGAACGATACATCGAGTTGCCGTCGAAGTCCGGCCACTCCAGCGTTGTCGGCCCGGTGACCCTGACGAATCCCGGAGGCCCGCCCTTGAAGGAACAATCCACGCTCTCGCCGTGGGCCGTTGCCAGGAAGAAGAAGGTAGCACTTTCGATCTGCTCGACCTGCTCGGGCCCGAGCTCGGGCAACCGGCGGTGCTTCTCCAGCGCATCGGCGATCCGCCGCCCGTCGAAACGGTCCTGAAGCTGCCGGTGCTGATCGTGGAACATGGACTTTGTCATAGTGCCCCCAGGTAAACGCGCCAGCACGATGGCGGGGTCTCCCCGTGCCTTCAAGACCCTTGCGGACGATTTCGGCGGCGTCTGGACGGCTGGCCCTAGATGCGGGGATCGGGGTTGAAGGTGTGCCCATCCACGGCGATCACCTGGCCCGAGACGAAGCGAGCCCCGTCCGAGGCGAGGAACACGGCCATCGCGGCGATGTCGCCGCTTTCGACCCAGGTGCGCATCGATGAGCCCGATGCGTATCCCTGGTAGATGTCGTCACGCGACAGGCCCTTGGCGTCAGCCTCGCGCGACATGACCGCTTCCATCCGCGGGCCCTCGACCGCGCCGGGTGCGAGGGCATTGACGCGGATACCGTGCGGGCCCAGCTCCATCGCCAGCGTCTTCATGAGGCCGATCACTGCCCATTTCGCCGCCGCATAGGGCGCGCGCTGGGGATAGCCGAAGAGCCCTGCCGTCGAGGTGGTCAGCACCATCGTGCCGGCGCGCTCTGCCTTCATGATCGGGGCCGCGTGTTTCGCCGCGAGGAACGCCCCCTCGAGGTTCACCGACACGCAGCGGCGCCAATCGTCCAGCGCGATGTCCTCGACCAGCGCCGTAGGCCCGGCAATCCCTGCGTTGGCGCAGAGAACATCAAGCCCGCCCCAGACCGATCGGATCTCTGCAAACACCGCTGACACGGCTGCCTCGTCCGTGACGTCCGCCCGGGTTCGGCGCCAGCTCTCGGGACAGGCCGCCAGCGCCTCGGCATCCACGTCCGTCACCCAGACCTGCGCGCCTGCTGCACAAAAAGCCTCTGCCATTGCCCGCCCGATGCCGGACGCCCCGGCCGTGATCAGAACGCGTTGCGTCACGTGCTTTCCTCCGGGGCTGGTTCCGTGCCGCGGCCGGAGCGCACCCTATCCCGGGTGCCGCGCGCCTGCCGAAGCAGTGCATCGAAGGGCTGGCGCCGCGCGAGGTCGGCGGTGCCCAGGCCCCTTGCCTCTGGCGCCACACCCGTGGCAGCGCGCTGTCCGACAAGGCGCGCCCAGACGGCGAGCCGCTTGCGGGACTGGTGAGGCTGGAAATCCTCGAAGTCGTCGGCGCCGATGGGCGTGTCCAGGACCACGGCGCCCGCCGCGACGGCACTGGTCAGGAGTTGCTCTCCCACCGGGGTGCGCGTCATGACGGCATTGAAGCCCGCGTCCTCGCCCTCCGGCCCGCCACCAGGCCAGCAGTCGAACGAAACCACGTCGGCCGCCATGCCTATTGCATCGGGGCAGATCTTGCAGCGGTGCTGCAGGGCCCAGGAGGTCTCGTCTTCCCAAAGCGCCTGATAGGTCGTCTCTGCGCGGCGGTCGTCGCGGTCGCGGGCGTAAGTTGGGCCAGGATTGCCGTAGCCGCGATAGCGAAGTTCGGTGACGTCCTCCTCCGCCATGCCCCATCCTGCCAGCAGATCAGCGGTCTTGCGAAAGTCAGAGGCGCCGCCGCACATGATGGTCAGCCGGTGTGTCAGGGCGTCTGCCAACCAGTCCTGGCGTTGGGCAAGCAGCCGGATGGCCGAGACATCACAGGGTTTGCCGACGAAGGCGAACCTCTGGCCTTGGTCTGCGAGGGTGCGGGCTTCCGTCAGACCCTCGAGCGGGGCGGCGGGGGCATACCATGAGCCACCGCTATCGGCGGCTTCCTCCGGTGTACGGCTGATCCGGTAGCGCCCTCGGGTCGGGCGGTCCGGGTCGGGGCCGAGGTGCAGGATGAAATCGGCCTGGCCAGTATCCAGGAGGTGGGCAGAAAGCGCGCTCAGCACGCCGCCGGTCGAGGCCCGGTGACGTAGCTCCGGATCCCCCGCCCAACCGATGTGGGCGCGGTGCCAGTATCCCCAGATCGGGTCGGCGTGCGCGCCCTCCCCGGCCTCGCTGGCGTCAAGCCCACCGGCCACCAGAGCAGGGCAGGCGGCGGCCGCATCTGCCGCCGAGGCGGGGCCGAGATCGCCGACCGTAACCGGGCGCATCCGCGCCTCCGGCGTCCAGGCCATGCGGATCGCCCCACCCGAGACCGCCGCACAGAGACCACAGCCGATGCAGGCGCCCGACTGGACGATCTGGTCTGCGTCAAACTCCATCCGTCAGGCCCGCACGCCGACGGCGCGCCCCACCCCATCGGGCGTCGGCAGCGCCGCGTGAAGGGCCGCGATCTTCTCGAGCTTTGCCGCGACGTGCGGCGCCGGGGGACAGGAAGCCCGGGTCTCCAGGCTCACGTGCAGCAGCATGTACTCGCCCGTCGCCAGCACCCGACCATCGCCGTGGCGGAGCGTGTGGAAGAGATGCATCTTCTTCCCCTGCCCCAATACGACCTGGGTGTCGACCGTCACCGGTTCCTGCGCCGCAACTTCATCCAGGAACCGGATATGCCCCTCGACCGTGAAGTAGCTGAGCCCGCCCGCCACATACTCGGTGTCCGCCCCGATGATCTTCATCAGCCCGTCCGTCGCGTCCGAGAACACCTGGCCATAGCGGCTCTCGTTCATGTGGTTGTTGTAGTCTGTCCACTCGGTCGGCACCGTCCGGCTGACGGTGCGCAGGGGTTGGCCGAGGTCCAGATCGGCCTCCACCGTGCCGCCCTTCGCGTAGAGGTCCTTCTCGTAGGCCGCCAGCGTGCGCCCGGCCCCCCAGTCGTTCGTCTTGAGGGACTGCATGATTGCGATCAGGTTGTCATCGCGGATCGCCTCGAGCTCGCGGGGGCCGAGATTGCCGGACTGCTGATCGCACTGGTCGCCGACCATGTCGACAAACGCGTCCGTCAGCTCGGGCACGTCCATCAGCTTGGTCCAGGGCCACTTGAGGCACGGCCCGAACATGGCCAGCATGCCGCGCATCCCCGCCTCGCCCCCGGCCAGGTGGAAGGTCTGCATGGTGCCCATCTGCGCCCAGCGCAGGCCGGGGCCGTAAGCAATGGCGGCGTCCAGCTCCTCGGCGGTGGCGACCTTGTCGTGGAGCAACCACAGCGCCTCGCGCCAGAGCGCCTCCTGCAGGCGATCCGACAGGAACCCCTCGATCTCGACCCGGCAGTGCAGAGGATGCATGCCGACGGAGGCATAGAAATCCCTGGCCCAGTCGATATGCCCGGGATCAGTCTGCTTTCCCGCCACCAGCTCGACCAGCGGCAGCAGATAGACCGGGTTGAACGGATGCGCGACGATCAGGCGGCCGGGGTTTGCCATCTGCGCCTGCAGCTCCGTCGGCATGATCCCCGACGTCGAGGACGCGATGACGCCCGTGGTGTTCACCGCCTCGATCTCGGCGTAGACGGAGTGCTTGACCTCCAGCCGCTCCGGCACGGCCTCGACGATCAGATCGGCGCCCTCGGCGGCTTCGGCCACCGATCCCGCCAGCGACCAGTCGGCCTTCGATGGCCGCGGGGCCATCGTCAGCTTGGCATAAGCCCGGTCGGCACCGGCCAGGACCTCGCCCAGCTTGCGCTCGGCCTGGGGGTCCGGGTCGAAGACGCGGGTCTCGATCCCGTTCTCGATCAGCCGGGCAAGCCAGCCGCCCCCGATCACGCCGCCGCCGATGATTGCTGCTTTCATGGCTCTCTCCCCGAAGCGTTTCGCGATCGATAGAATGGCCTTGCCACCCCGGTCTTCTCCTGCACCGACGCGGCAGATCGAAAAGCGACGCGCTCAGGCGGGAGGTTGCAGTGTCAGAGTGATGCGCGAGAGATCATAGCCGTTACGGCGGAGCACATCGTAGGCGGCTTCCAACCGCTCGGGCGGCAAGGTGGGCGTCCGGGCCAGGACCCAGCCGACGCTGCCCGAGGGCGTGCCCACGACCGCGACCTCGTAATCCGTGAAGAGGATCCAGTAATCGCCCTTAGCGAACGGCAGCCAGGGGACGAAGCTGACCTCCAGCCGGTCCGCCTCCGGCAGCGCCGCGGTGGCAATGCCCTCCACCACGTCGACGGGGCCGTCGAGGGTCCCCTCGCGGCAGGTGTTCACGACCTTGATGGTGCCGTCGGGGTTGCGGGAGTATTCGGCGGTGACCCCGACGCAGCCTTCCTCGAACCGGTTCGGGAAGCGCGCGATCTCGTACCAGAGGCCCTGGTAGCGGTCGATGTTCACCGGCCCGTTCGTCTGCATGGTAACAGTGGTGTCGCGATAGACGGGTGAGGAGCATGCCGCGAGCAGCAGCAGGACCAGCCCGATGACGAGGAACATCCACCATGGCATCCGGTTCCCCGCAGCACCCGGCGACAGGGGGGCATGGCCCCGCCGCGCGGCGCGCCGTTGTTCCAGGGCTTTCATCTCGGAGTAGCGCATCACATCAGCCTCCTGTGCCGCGTGGTCGGCGTCAACCGATTCACCTAATGGCAAGCCACATGGCGATGCACCAAGGCGCCAGTGCCACACCTGCCCCGACCGAACAACGGAAGACGCGCAAGACTGAGTCTTCGCCCGTTCTACGCAACCATCGGGCGGCGAAGCTGAAGGCCCAGGTCCACACAAAGGCGCCGGCTACCCACGCAATCAAGAAAGGCGCCGCATCCGCCAAGCCACCGCAAAAAAGGCCACCGTTGCACTGATCTTCCCAAGCGCGACGAGCCACCCGTGCCAATTCGATCGACGCCAATACAGGGATCATCGACAAGCTGCCGCCTATCAACCAACCGACCCTACCTGGGAGCTGCTGCTGCAGCCAAATCACGGGTGCTATCGCTTGGAAAGCACCGAGTGCGACGCCGAACCAGCCCATTGCAAGTCACCCCACTATGCTCCTGACCAGGCACGTTGGGGTTTTGCATCGCTCGGACAACATCCTGCACTCTAAACCACGGGAAGCTGCAGAGCTTCTAACGCAATCAGGCAGGCGCGCGTTTCTCCACCTGCAGCTTCTTGCGGACCTCGTCCGGGCCGATGACCTTCGCGCCCATGTTCTCGATGATCGTCACGGCGCGCTCGACCAGCTGGTAGTTCTTCGCAAAGACACCGCGGTCGAGGTAGAGATTGTCCTCCAGCCCCACGCGCACGTTTCCGCCCGCCAGAACGGCAGCGGCGACATAGGGCATCTCGTTGCGCCCGATCGAGAACGCGGAGAAGGTCCAGCCCGCGGGCACGTTGTTGACCATCGCCATGAAGGTGTTGAGGTCATCGGGCGCGCCCCAGGGCACCCCCATGCAGAGCTGCACCAGCACGGGCTCGGGGATCGCGCCCTGGTCCACCAGGTGTTTTGCCAGCCACAGATGCCCGGTGTCGAAAGCCTCGATCTCGATGCGCACGCCGGAGGCCGTCATGCGTTTGGCCATGTCCTCGAGCATGCCCGGCGTGTTGGCCATGATGTAGTCGGCCTCGGCGAAGTTCATGGTCCCGCAGTCGAGCGTGCAGATCTCCGGGCGGCTATCGAGCACATGGGCCACGCGGGCCTCGGCGCTGATCATGTCCGTGGAATTGGCCAGCGGGATCGGCGCCTCGGGCGGCCCGGTGATGATGTCGCCACCCATGCCCGCCGTGAGGTTCAATACACAGTCGGTCCCGGAATCCCGGATACGTTCGGTCACTTCGCGGTAGAGCGCGGGGTCACGGGCGGGCGCGCCGGTCTCAGGGTCGCGGACGTGACAGTGCACGATGGCGGCCCCGGCCTTGGCAGCCTCGATCGCGCTGTCGGCGATCTGCTGCGGCGAGCGGGGGACCTCGGGCGATTTGTCCTGCGTCCCGCCCGAGCCCGTGACGGCGCAAGTGATGAAGACCTCGCGGTTCATTCCCAGTGGCATCTGCGCCCCTCCCTGTTGTCAGCGCACTCTCTGCCGGGGACCAGGTCGGCGCATGACGGAATGCGCCGGGGCCGGGGCCATCCGCGACATGCTCGGCCCCCGAACGCTCAGCCGCCCTGGCGCCGGCGTTCCTTGAAGCGTGCGTGGCTCTCGGACGTGCCGTCGTGGAACGAGCCGAACCAGCGGTCCCACGGCATTTCGAGATTGCCGTAGTTACATTCGAAATAGCGGTGGTGCATCTGGTGGTGGAAGGTCCCAAGCGCGAGGTGTTTGCGGTCCTTGACCAGGAACGCCTCGTACCCTGTGTGTGAGCTCGCGCCTGTAAGCGCCTGGTGCTGCAGGTGAAAGAGAATGTGGATCGGGTGCGCGGGCACGATGAAGTGGATCAGTACCGACGAGAGGAAGATCAGGTGCTCAACCGGGTGCATCGACAACCCCGACCAGGGCCCGACGTTCGTGTTGCGATGGTGGAGCGCGTGGGCAAGGCGGTAGAGCGGCGGCCAGTGCAGTGCCCGGTGGATCCAATAGAAATGGAACGAGATCCAGATGGGCGTCGCCAGCAGGATCAGAACGAAGGCCACCGGGTTCTCCCAGGGCGACAGCACCGGCGCCCAGCCGTTCGCCATGGCCCAGAACAGCAGCACCTCATAGGCGGTCCAGAACGTCACGCCGCTCGCCAGCGTCCAGAAGACGTTGTCCCAGAGCTGGCTGTTGAAGGTGAACGTCCGACCGCCCGTCTGCTCGCGCGGGTCGAACTTCAGGTCCCTGCCCTGACGGCGCCAGGTGAAGAAGTAGAGGTGCAGCCCCCCCGCGACCACGGTCATGAGCACCATGTTCTTGACCCAGATCGTGAAGATCCATCCCGCGGCGAGCGTCCGTGCCTCCTCGAGCGGGGGCTGGACCCATAGGAACGTCAGGGTGGCGAGCACTGCGAGGATCGCGTTCTCGGCGAGGTTGATCCACCGCACGGCAAACCAGCGGGCGATGGCGCCCGGGCGCGGCGGCCAGGCGAACAGCGGCGAGGTGCGGATCGGCACATCCGGGCGGTAGTTCCACTGCCGGGCAAAGCCGTCGGTCTGGTCGGTGTCACTCATCGGGGGCCTCCGCCGCCGACCATGCCACGCGCGCGTCCGGCCGGGAAGCGCTTGTCTCACGCGTCGGTGTCTGCTGAAACACATCCCCAAGGGAGGCCCGCATGACAGACCCAACGACCCGTCCCCGCCGAAGCTTCATCTTCGCGCCGGGGCTGAAACCCGAGATGTTCCCGAAGGCCCTGGCCTCGGGCGCCGATATCGTCTGCGTCGAGCTTGAGGACGGTGTGGCCCCCAAGGACAAGGAGGCCGCACGGACAAACGCGATCGCCCTCTTCGCCCAGCCCCAGGCCGACGACGGGGTCGAACGGGTGGTGCGCATCAACTCGGTGCGTGAGGCGTTCGGTCTGGCGGACGTGATGGCGGTCCTCGCGACCGACACGCCGCCGCCCGCGCTGATGATGCCCAAGGTGCGCACGCCGGATGAGATCGTCTGGCTGGACGGGCTCCTGACCGAACGGGGCCACGCGACCCGCCTGCAGGTGATCATCGAGACGAACGAGGGGCTGGAGGCCGTCGCAGACATCGCGCGCGCCTCTCCCCGCATCGACGCGCTCTTCTTCGGAGCCGTCGACATGGCCGCGGAGCTGGGCTGCCGGAACACCTGGGAGGCGTTGCTCTATGCGCGCTCGCGGGTCGTGCATGCCGCAGCCTCGGCCGGGCTGGATGCCATCGACGTGCCCTGGCTGGACCTGGAGGATCCCGACGGGATGGCCCTTGAGGCCGCCCGCGCCCGCGATCTGGGCTTCGTCGGCAAGGGCGCCATCCACCCCCGTCAGATCGCGGCCGTCAACGCGGCCTTCACCCCGACCGAGGCCGAGGTTGCCCGCGCCCGGCGGATCATCGCGGCCTTCGACGCCGCCGACACCGGGTTGGTCGTGGTCGACGGCAAGCTGATCGAGAAGCCGGTGCTGCGCGAGATGCACCGCATCCTCGCCATTGCCGGGCGCGTGACCGGGTGAGCCTTCCGGCGCTATACTACTACTCGTCGGCCCACACCCAACGCCTGACACGACAGGAGCGATCCCGGATGCAACGCCACCTTCTCGCCGCCGCAGTGCTGCTGTCCGGATGTGCCGATGGCGCAGACCCGCTCCTGCCAGCCATGGTCATCGATGGGATCACGGCCACCGTCGAGCGCCGCGGCCCGGTCGCCATCGTGACCCAGGACGCCCGCAACCCGTCGAACTTCGACGGACAGCAGGCCATGGTGAGGCGCGCCCTGCAGGCAGCCGAGGTGATGACCGGCTGCTATGTGGCCCCCGGCCCGCGCCGCGAGCTGGACGCCTATGTCGCGGGTGCCGAACCTGTGCGCATCGCGGTCGATCTGCAGTGCAACTGACGCGGGGATGGCCGTGACCGACCTGGCGGTGATCGGGGCCGGGCTGATCGGGCGGTGCCATGCGGCGCTGATCGCCGACAGTGCCGAGGCAACGTTGTCCGCGATCGCCGACCCGGCGCCGGATGCCCGCCACCTCGCCGAGGAGATGGGCGTTCCCTGGTTCCCGGATCTGCCTCACCTGCTCGAGGCGCAGCACCCCGACGGCATTATCATCGCAACGCCCAACCAGCGACACCGCGCGGACGGAGAAGCGGCGGTTGCCGCGGGCATCCCTGCCCTCGTCGAGAAGCCGCTGGCCGGAGACGTCGCCGATGCCGAAGCGCTGGTGTCCGCGGCCGACCGTGCGGGGGTGCCCCTGCTGGTCGGCCACCACCGGCGGCATAACCCGATCATCGCGGCGGCCAAGGCAGCCATCGCGAGGGGTGAGCTTGGCCGGATCGTCGCGGTCCACGCGCAGTTCTGGCTCTGCAAGCCAGACGATTACTTCGAGGTGGATTGGCGCCGGCAGCCCGGCGCGGGGCCGGTCCTGATCAACCTTATCCACGACATTGACCTGCTCCGACACCTCTGCGGCGAGATCACGGCCGTGCAGGCAAACGAAACCTCGGCTATCCGGGACCTCGCGGTCGAGGATACCGCGGCGGCGATCCTCACGTTCGAGAACGGCGCGCTGGGAACGCTCACCGCGTCGGATACAGTGGCCGCCCCCTGGAGCTGGGAGATGACGGCGGGCGAGAACCCGACCTATCCGCACACCGACCAGCACTGCTATCTGATCGGCGGGACGCACGGATCGCTGTCGCTGCCGCAGGGCGTGCTCTGGCGCCACCCGGGCCCACGCAGCTGGTGGGAGCCGATCGCGCCCACGCAGCTGGACATCGCCCCCGCCGACCCGCTGCCCCGGCAGCTCGCGCACTTCTGCGCGGTGATCCGGGGCGAGGCCACACCCCTGGTCGGCGGCACCGATGGCCTGGCCGCCGTGCGCGTGATCGCCGCGATCAAGGAGGCCGCGGTGTCCGGCCAAACCGTCGCCGTCGCCTGACCAGGGCACGCATCACAATTCCCACCATCCCGACCCAGACCATTGTGGGCACGGCCACATCCCGGCATATTGCCCTGACGGCAGGAACTGCGGGCAACTCCTTGGCGGGCAATCTTCTGACAGCAGCGGAACTCTGGGCCTGGGCGGGCGGCGCCGTGGCGTTGGTGTTCCTCGGCGTCGGGATCGACCGGGTGGATCCGAACGCGCGCACGTCCTTCGTGTTCCGCCCGCTCCTGATCCCCGGCATCGTGCTTCTCTGGCCGCTGGTGCTCTGGCGCTGGGCGGTGCTGGAGACCGGCCGCGACCGGCCCCATGCCCGCCACCAGCCGCCACGCGGCTTCCACCGCTATGCCTGGCTGGTCTTCGGCGCGGTCATTCCCGCCATCCTGATCGCGGGGCTCATCGTGCGCCAGGACGGGCCGCTGGAACGCCCGGCCATCCTGCTGGAAGCACCCGAATGAGCGTCGCCTACATCCCCGTCCAGTGGAACCGCAACAAGTGGATCTACGACAGCGTCCTGCTTGCGCTGGTGGTGCTCTACCTTGTGGCGTTCCTGCACTGGGGGCAGGGCTTCCAGGACACGACACGCCCCGTCGACACGGCCATCCACCGCGCGCGCGCCTTCGGGACATGCGCCTTCTTCATGCTGACGGTGATCCTCTGCATCGGGCCGCTCGCGCGGCTCGACCGGCGGTTTCTGCCGCTTCTCTACAACCGCCGCCACTTCGGCGTGATGACCTGTTTCGTAGCGATCGCGCACGCGGGTTTCATCCTGGACTGGTACTTTGCGTTCTCACCTCTCCCGCAGTGGGAGGCGCTGCTCACCGCCAACACGGCCTATGCGCGCGCGCTTGGCTTCCCGTTCGAGATCTTCGGCGTCGCGGCCCTCCTGATCCTGGTCATCCTGGCTGCGACCAGCCACGATTTCTGGCTCAGCTTCCTGACCGCACCCGTCTGGAAGGCGCTCCACTATCTCATCTACCCGGCCTATGCGGCCGTGGTCGCGCACTTGAGTTTCGGCATCCTGCAGGATCAACAGAACCCGCTGTTCCCCATGGCTGTGGCTTTCTCGGCCGCGGCGGTCGCGGGTCTGCATGTCTGGGCAGCACTGGCCGAGCCGCGCCCGCTGACCGAGGACCGCGACGGTCCGTGGGAACGGATCGGCCCCTGGGCCGGGATCGAGGATGGCTGCGCCCAGGTGGCGCGCCTCTCGAACGGAGACCGCGTGGCGGTGTTCCGTCACGACGGCACGCTCAGCGCCATCTCGAACGCTTGCGCGCATCAGAACGGTCCGCTGGGCGAGGGCCGGATCCTGGACGGCTGCGTCACCTGCCCCTGGCACGGCTTCCAGTACCGCCTGCGGGACGGACGCTCGCCCGAACCGTTCACCGAGACCGTGCCGACCTACGCGCTGGAGCTTCGCGGCGAAGACATCTGGGTCGACAGCCGTGCGAACGCACCGGGCACCGACATCGACCCCGTGGTGCTCCCCATGAGCCCTGCATGACCCGCCACACCATACTGCGCCCACCGCATGGGCGCCCGTGCCGGGGTGGGTGGGCTGCGCCGACACCCGCCACTGGCCCGTATCCCTGCAGGGAGGCGCGGGCGCCCATGCGGCATGAGGCAATGATATGAAGACACCCGAGCGCGAGATCTTCTTTGTCGGCTTCCTGTCCGAGATCCCGCCCGGCCTGCGCCGGTTTCTGGCCCTGACCTGCGTGATCCTTCCCTGTGTCTTCGCGGGGCTCGGGTTCGCGGTCTCGGCGACCCAGGACGACCCGGGCGACGGCGCCTTCCGCTTCGATCTGGGGCGCCAGGAACTCACCGGTGTTGTCACGGCCCTGCCCTACCCGACGCTCACGATCATCGAGGGGTCGGAGCTTTTGCCACCCGGCCATGTCCTGATGCTCTCCGGCGCGGGCAAGACCGGTGCGAGGGCCGCGGCCGGGCTCGATGGCCAGCTGGCCCGGATCCAGGGCATCGCCCTGACCCGCGGCACGCTCACCATGCTGCAGCTTGCCGGCGGCGCGCGGGCGCCTGCCCCGGTCGAGGGAGCTGTCCTCCCCGCCCCGACCCCGGACACAAGTCTCGGCCGCTGGCGCCTGACGGGTGAGATCTGCGACGGGAAGTGCCTTGCGGGTGCCATGCGCCCGGGCACCGGCCTCTCGCACAAGGCCTGCGCCAATCTCTGTCTGATCGGGGGGATCCCGCCCGTCTTCGCCGCGACCGGCGATGTCGAGGGCGAGGCGTTCTTCCTGATCGCCGGGCCGGACGGGGGACCGATGCCGGAACACCTGCTGGAGATCACAGCTGTCCTGATCGAGGCGGAGGGCGAGATCGTGCGGCGCGGCGATCTTCTGATCTTCAAGCTCGACCCGGCAACGGCCCGGGTGCTCTGATGGCCCGCCGCGCCATTGGCCTCGCCCTTGCAGGCGCGCTCGCACTCGGGCTCTGGTACGCATGGGCGAACTACGGCCAGTTCGCGAACGTCGCCCGCTGGACGGGTGATACCAAGCTCGGCTGGCTGCGCTCGTGGCTGACCGAGTTCCGAACGCCGCTCCTCTGCATCGCCGGCGCGTTGGCGTTGTCGTTCCTGTCGTGGGTCTGGGCGAAGCTGAACCTCGGCCACTGATCGGCCCTTGTAAGCGGGGGATCGCAGGTTACTTCCCGGCCATGACCGGGGAGAAGAAAGGCCAGGACGATCTCTACGCGCTCTTCGAGGCGCAGGACATCGCCTATACGCACCATCCCCACCCCCCGCTGCATACGGTCGAGGAATCCAAGGAGCTCCGCGGCGAGATCCCGGGTGCGCATGTCAAGAACATGTTCCTGAAGGACAAGAAGGACCGGCTCTGGCTGGTCACGTGCCTCGAGTATCGCCAGATCCGCATCCGTGACCTCGAGAAGGAAGTGGGGGCGGCCAAAGCCAGTTTCGGCAAGCCCGAGCTCCTGTGGGAGACGCTGGGCCTGCGCCCCGGCGCGGTCTCGCCCTTCGGCCTGATCAACGACACCGACCACCGGGTCACCGTCATCCTTGATGAACAGATGCTCGAGCTTGATCCGATCAACGCTCACCCGCTCCACAACGAGGCGACCACCGGTCTCTCGTCAACCGACTTCCGGCGCTTCTTCGAGATCACCGGACATACACCGCTGATCATCGATTTCGACGCCCTCGAGGAAAAGGAACGCCTCCGTGCCGCAACCACCTGATACGCGGCAATTGCACCCGCCGGTGCCAGTCTCTATGTGGGCCTCCAAACAGAGTTCCGGGGAGGACTGGACATGATCGAGTTGGGTACCGGTGGCGCAACCGCCACCGCAGAGACAGCCGTCAAGCAAACAACCGACCAGACATTCGTCGCTGACGTGATCGAGGCGTCGCGCGAGAAGCCCGTGATCGCCTATTTCACCGCCGAGTGGTGCGGGCCGTGCAAGACCCTGGGACCCCAGCTGGAAGCCGCGGTGGCTGCGACGAACGGCACCGTGGCGCTCTGCAAGATCGACGTCGATCAGAGCCAGATGGTCGCGCAGCAGCTGAGGGTGCAGTCGATTCCCGCGGTCTTCGCCTTCGATCAGGGCCAGCCGATCGACGCTTTCATGGGCGCCGTGCCGCAGAGCCAGATCCAGGAGTTCGTCGACAAGCTGGCAAAAGGTGCCGGTGCGGGCGGGCTTGAGGAGGCGATGGACGCCGCCGATCAGATGCTCGAGGACGGCGCTGCCACCGATGCCGCGCAGACCTTCGCCGCCGTTCTGGGCGAGGATCCCGAGAACGCGCGGGCCATGGGTGGCATGATCCGGGCGACACTTGCCGCCGGTGATGTTGACCGCGCCAAGGCGATGCTGGACCAGGTGCCCGAAACGATGGCGGAGGATGCGCATATCGTCGCTGCCCGCGCTGCCGTCGATCTGGCCGAACAGGCCGCCGCCGCAGGCCCTCTTACCGAGTTGCGCGCGACCCTCGAGACAAACCCCAACAACAACCACGCCCGCTTTGATCTTGCGGTCGCGCTGTCAGCGGCCGGCGATAACGAGGCCGCGGTGGATGAATTGCTCGAGCTGTTCCGGCGTGACCGTGAATGGAACGACGGGGCGGCCAAGGAGCAGCTCTTCAAGATCTTCGATGCGCTGGGGCCGAAAGACCCGATCGCGCTGACCGGGCGTCGCCGCCTCTCCTCCATGATCTTCGCCTGAAGGATGGCACGCCGTTTCGCCCCAGCTGACCTGCCAGAGATCATCCCGGTTTTTCCGCTGCCAGGGGCCGTGCTGCTGCCGCGCGGCCGCTTGCCGCTCAACATCTTCGAGCCGCGGTATCTCGCCATGCTCGACGATATGTTGAAGTCCGAGCATCGGCTTATCGGGATGCTCCAACCGTTTGAATCGGGCGAGCAGCCCCCCAGACTGCATTCCATCGGCTGTGCGGGGCGGGTCACGTCGCTCAGCGAGACCGATGACGGGCGGTACCTCATCGTCCTGAGCGGTGTTGCACGTTTCCGCGTGCGCGAGGAGCTGGAAGGCTTCACGCCCTATCGTCGCGTCGCGGCGGGCTGGACGGACTTCCACAGCGATCTGAACGCGGACGACGAGATAGAGGACTTTGACCGCAGCCGGTTCATGTCGATCCTGAAGCGGTATTTCGAGGCAGCCAAACTGTCGTCCGACTGGGATGCCATGCGCGACGCCGAGCCCGAGATGCTGGTGAATTCGCTCTCGATGATGTGCCCGTTCGCGGTCGAGGAGAAGCAGGCCCTGTTGGAGGCGCCGCAGCTTAGCGACCGGGTCGAGACGCTGACGGCACTGATGGAGTTCGCCATCGCAGAAGGCGGCGAGTCAGGGTCGATCCAATGAGCACCGAGCGCACGGCTGACAAAGCGACCTCGCCGATCAGCCCGCGCTTGCTCGAGACGTTGGTGTGCCCCGCGACAGGCGGACGCCTCAACTACGATCCAGACCGTCAAGAACTGATATCACGCGCCGCGAACCTCGCCTACCCTATCCGCCAGGGGATCCCGATAATGCTGGTGGACGAGGCGAGAACCGTAGAGGAATAGAGCCGTGGGAGCGAGTTTTCCTGCCATCCTCACCGCTGCCGTTTTCGTTCTAGGTACTGTTGCGCTGGTCTTTGCGGTCTACTTTGCGGCCCGGGCAACGCTGGCCCCTCGGATGGGCGACGATACGCAGGACCTGGCAGGTTCAGTGATCTTCCGTGTGTCGGCGCTGCTGGGCCTGATCCTTGCCCTGGTGTTCGCGCAGGAGCTTGTCCAGTTTCGCGAGATACGCAGCGCGCTGATCAGCGAGGCGACTGCGGTTGCCGATATCTATCACGACGTTGCACGCTACGGCACGCCGTCCGAGGCGGAAATCCAGCAGGCACTGTCGCAGTATGTCCGTGAGGTCATCAACGTGGAATGGGCGCTCCTGTCCTCTGACGGAAGCCTGGCCGACGATGCCTGGGTGCAGCGCGAACACGTCTACCTCGCGCTGCTGGATCTCGAACCCGAGACCACCCGCCAGGAGACGTTGCGCGCCCACATGATGCAGAAGATCCAACTGATCGCAGAGCTGCGTCAGATGCGCGAGAACGCCGCGATCCATAACATGAGCGCTCTGTTCTGGACGGCGGCGCTGGCAGGCATCGTGCTTGTGACACTGCCCTATTTCACCTTCCGGCCCTCGGCGCTGAATCTGTTGCTGCTGGCGGTCTACGGCGGTTTCACGGGGTTGGTGCTGTTCATCATCTACGCGCTGTCAGACCCGTTCGGCGGCCCCGGAGCTCTGCCGCCTGCCGCGTTCGAGCAGTTGGCCGCGCAAGGCATCGGCTGACCGCCGGCGCGAACCCGTTCAGTGCACGCCGTCGTCGTCGTCGGGAACGTCGTGCTCGGGCACCATCGTGTCTACCGCCACAACTGCCGCTGCGGCCCCCGCAGCCGCCGCGACCACCGGCATCTTGTCGACCTTGACGTGTACCGACGGCGCCGTGCCGTCCTTGAGCTCCCCGAAGTAGAGCGTCTGGTGCGGGAACGGGATTTCGATCCCGCGCTGATCGAAGAGCTTCTTGAGCAGCTCGTTGTAGGCGCGCCCAATTCCCCATTGCTGACCCGGCAGGGACTTGATCCGCGCGCGCAACACCACCGCGCTGTCACCCAGCTCCTGCACGCCGAACCATTGCAGATCGCCGACAATGCCGGGCCCCCAGACCTCGCTGTCCTTCAGCTCGGTGAAGGCGTCCATCATCGCTGCCTTCGCCTCGTCGATATCCTCACGGTATGCGATGCCCATGTCGGCCACGTGGAAGCCGAACTCGCGCATGTAGTTCGAGACCATGTCGACCGACGAGAACGGGATGATGTGGTAGACGCCGTGCAGATCGCGCAGGCTGACAGACCGGATGGTCAGCCGCTCGACGGTGCCGGAGGTCCCGCCCACGGTCACCACATCACCCACGTTCATGGCGTTCTCCAGCTGGATGAAGACGCCCGTGATGATGTCCTGCACCAGCTTTTGCGCACCAAAACCGATGGCGAGGCCCAGCACACCGGCAGAGGCGATCAGGGGTGCGATGTCGATCCCGACCTCCGAGAGGACGAACATCAGCGTGATGACCAGGATCACCACATTGGCCGCGTTCCTGAGCAGTGTCAGCAGCGTGCGTTCGCGGGCGCTCGGCGCACCGCCGTATTCGGGGTTGAGCCGGTAGTCGACCCAGGACGACAGCGCCAACCAGATCGCAAACGAGAACACGATGATCAGCGCGACGCTGAGCAGCATGGCAGTCAGATCGACCCCAATCCGGCTCGCCAGCCAGGCACCTGCGTCGATGACGCCGAGCGCATCGAGCGCGAAGATTACAATGGCAACGAAGATGATGGCACGCAGAACCATCAGTGCCTTCGGCACGAACGCGTTGAGCCGGCCCTGCAGCAGAGGCAGCCGCTCCGTCACCCCGGAGGGCAGGTGCACGCCGCTCGAGATCGCGCGGCCCAGGAAACTGGTCGCGATCAATCCCGCGACAACTGCCGCGGCGATCTGGCCTGATACCGTGAGGACCGAGAAAAGCACGTCACCCGGACGGGCCAGCACGATCGCCAGCACCGCCACAAGATAGACCAGCGCCGCGATATGCCAGCTCCGTGCGAACCCCCGGCGCAAACCCTTGCGCGCGGCAACGGTCTCACCAACCAGCCAGTCGGCGACGGCCCGGCGAAAGCGGACGACCAGGACGATCAGGACGACAATCGCCACGACCGAGATCAGGGTGGAGACCGCGCGGCCCGCCCCCCACGAGACGTTCTGATTGATGATCGGTACTGCCAGGAACTGGCCATATCCCAACAAGCTGACGATAAAGCTCAGCCATCGGTTCAGAACGGCCGCTCCCCGATCGGGGATGTCGATAGGGCGGAGCTGATGGGCCAGCGGTGAGAGCACGGCGCGCAGGACCACCTTCACCATCTCGACTGTGAGGAACGCGTTGAGGTAGAGCGACTGGCGAATCCCGATCTCCCCGAACGAGCCGAATGCCAGTGTCGCCAGGGTGTAAGCCGCTGCCCACGCCAGCCCAACGATCGCCGCATCGATCAGGAGCGAGGCCGTCATGATCAACCCCGTGCGGAACGCGCCGAGGTCCGCGGCGACGGCGTCCATGCTGCGATCAAACCGCCGCGCGAGCGTTCGCAGCAGCAGATAGATCGTCACGGTTGCGAAGAAGACGAGTGCGAGTTCCCGGACCGCCGCCCAGACGACCTCGGGCGAGAGGTCGAACACATCATCCAGCGTCTGCGGCGCGCGCGCCAACTGACGCCAAAAACGCTCGGCGCCGTCGGCGATGTCCTCGGCGACTTCCTGGGTGGATTCGGCAATCTGGCGCACGACCGATATGACACTGTCGGGCGATGTGTCTGCAGCCGGGGCCCCTTCCGAGGGCGTCCCGCCTGACTGCGAAAGCCGATCGAGCTCGGCCAGCAGCGCGTCGCGCGCTGCTTGGTCACGCAGAAGTGCAGACAGCGCCTCCGCCTGCTCTGGCGTCATGTCCTCCGACGACGTCGGAGGTGCGTCTTGTGCTATCGCCGGTCCACTGCCCGGCAGCACGACGAGCACAGCTGCCAGCAGCAACGCCCAAATCATTGCAATCCGCATGCGGACCTCCCGTTCAAGCGCGCTGGTTAGTCCGCGATCATGCCCGGATCAACCGTTTGCCCCCCATTCAAGGGGTGTCTGCGCTCTTTTGGCCGGGCGTAGGGACTGTGCTGCCGACAGCTGTCGCGTCGCGCATACGGGGTTCACCCTGGTCGGCCCAAGCCTAGTTCGCCCAAGGATTCGCCCGCAGTCGGAAGTCGTTCTGCCGCGAACGATCTTCACCTCGCATCAGGAAAATCGAGTGATGGGACATGTCCAGCCCTCCGCGCTCGGCATGCATGTCGCTGGCTTTTTCCCGGTCGTAGACGGATGTCGTCGGCATGAATCGCATCGTCATGCCGCGGCGGGGATGGGGCGAGCGGTTCTCCTCGGATCCATGCGCGATATAGACGTCATGCAGCGCCATTTGCCCGGCCTCGAGGATCAGATCGACCGCGTCCGCTTCATCGTACTCGTCCGCCTTGAGCTCCTGGTTCAGCGTCACGTGGGGCGAGTTGTTGGTATCGTGCCCCATCAGCCGGGTGCTCTTGTGCGACCCCGGGATGTAACGCAGGCACCCGTTCTCCCGCGTGGCCGCATCGATGGCAATCCAAACAGTGCAGGTGGCAAGCGGGCGGATCGGCCAGTACTGCCCGTCCTGATGCCACGGCGTCTTCTTGCCGTTGAGCGCGGGCTTGGCAAAGAAGCTCATGTTCCAAAGGCAGATGTCCGGCCCGATCACCTGGGCGACCATGTCCAGGATCTCCGGGTCCCTGGCATAGTTCAGAAAGCCCAGATCATAGGACAGGAGCACGCTGGCATTGTCCCGAAACTCGGGATGGCGGTCCAGCAAGTCACTGTGCCGCTTGCGAATTTCCTGAAGCTGCGGCTCCGGCAGACGGTAGTCGGGCACGACGAACCCGTGGTCATGGTACTCGGCGATCTGGCTGTCGGTCAGCATGTCGGCCCTCCCCTGTGCCCTTCTGCGGCAATTGACTCGAATGCTATGCGAACAGGCCCGCAGTCCAGGCGTGGGATTAAGGGGCCGTTCACCATAGGGCGGCGAATGATGAGGGGAGGTTGGGAGGGGACCAACTTTTTCATAGCGACCCGGCTCATCGCGGCACAATGCTGGGTCTTGGTGGCTGACAGAACCGGAAGTCGGCGCCATCCTCCGCCTGCAGCACTTCATCGAGGTAGAGCTTGCGGTAGCCCCGTGCCTCCCCGGTCACATGCGCTGGCAGGTCGGCGTTTCGCGTGGCGAGGTCGGTGTCGCTGACCAACAGCTCCAACGACCGGTTGGGGACATCCAGACGGATGCGATCGCCCGTCCGGACCAGACCCAGCGGCCCGCCATCCGCGCTCTCGGGACTGACATGCAAAACAATCGTGCCCGCGGCAGTGCCCGACATGCGCCCGTCCGAAATACGAACCATGTCCTTCACCCCCTGACGTGCCAGCTTCTTGGGGATCGGGATGAGCCCTGCCTCCGGCATCCCAGGCGCGCCCTTCGGCCCGATGTGCTGGAGCACCAGGATATCCTCGGCGATCACATCCAGTTCGGGATCGTCGATCCGCTGGGCCAGATCCTCGAGCCCAGCAAAGACGACAGCGCGCCCCTCGTGCACCATCAGGTCCGGCGAGGCCGCGGATTGCTTGATGATGGCAGCGGTGGGGGCAAGGTTGCCATTCAGCACCGCCAGCCCCCCTTCAGGATAGATAGGATCGGTGCGCGGGCGCACGACATCCTGGGGGTAGGTCGGCGCCTCGGCGAGGATCTCGCCCAACGTCCGCCCCGTCACGGTCATGGCGTCGAGGTGCAGCAGATCTCTGATTTCATTCAGAACTCTGGAAAGCCCACCGGCCGCGTGCAGGTGCTCCATGTAGTGCTGACCCGAGGGTTTCAGGTCCACCAGCACCGGTGTCTCCTGCGCCATCCGATCGACAGCGGCGAGATCGACCTTCATGCCAAGCCGCCCCGCAATCGCCGTCAGGTGCACGATCCCGTTGGTCGATCCACCGACCGCCAGCAGCACCCGCAGCGCGTTCTCCACCGCGCGGATGTCCATGACCTGATCCGGCCGCGTCCCCGACGCCGCCAGCCGGACGGCCTCGGCCCCCGTGGCCTCGGCGATGCGGCGGCGGTGGGCCGAAACCGCGGGCGCCGTGGCGGACCCCGGAAGCGCGATCCCCAAGCCCTCGGCAATCAGCGCCATGGTCGAGGCCGTACCCATGACCGAGCATGTGCCGACACCCGGCACCAGTTGCTCGTTCACCTCGGAGATCTCGTCGGCGTCAACCTCCTCGGCCCGGTAGGCCGCCCAGAAACGGCGACAATCGGTGCAGGCCCCGACCACTTGCCCCCTGTGGGAACCTGTCAGCATCGGCCCCGTAATCAATTGAATTGCGGGCACTTTCGCCGATGCCGCTCCCATCAGCTGGGCAGGCACGGTCTTGTCGCAGCCGCCGATCAGCACCACCGCGTCCATGGGTTGGGCGCGGATCATCTCCTCGGTGTCGATCGCCATCAGGTTGCGCAGATACATCGACGTGGGCGCCGAGAAGCTCTCGTGCAGCGAGATCGTCGGGAACGGCACGGCCAGCCCGCCCGCCATCTGCACGCCCCGCGTCACCGCAGCGATCAGATCGGTCATGTTGCCGTGGCAGGCATTATACCCCGACCCCGTGTCCGCAATGCCGATCACGGGGGCGGAAAGCGACTCTTCGGAATAGCCCATGCCCTTGATGAAGGCGCGGCGCAGAAAGCGCGAAAACCCTTCGTCACCGTAACTGGTGAGCCCCTTGTCCATGCCCTTCTTGGCCATCTCTCGTCCCCCTTGGCGCTGAGATCAGACCGTATGACAAGCGTATGACTCTTGTACAGCAAACGTATGCCAAACGGCCGCCATCCCGATCGACACACCGTTGCGTTCGGCGCCGCACCCATCACACTGGCGATGCAAGTCGCCCGCAAGCCTGCCCGCAGCCGCGGACCTTGCATCGCGCTTGCCTTGGGGTAAGGTCGCTGCCGGAGAGGTCGAGAAGGCCCCAACATCGCTGTTTTGCCAATGTTCTAGGGAGGAACTAAATGGCTATTCATTCGCTCATCAAGGCGTCGACGGCTGCTGCTGTCGCATTGACAATGGGCCTCGGCGCCGTTTCCGCCGACGCCAAGACCCTGAAGCTTCAGGCATCCTCGAAGGCGGGCGACTGGGCCCACCGCTTCATGACCGACACCTGGGCGCCGAAGCTCGGCGCCATGACCGGCGGTGCCGTCAAGGTCGAGGTCCTGCCGACAAAGGCCGTGGTGCCGCACCGCGAAACCATCGACGCGGTTGCCGCCGGCATTCTGGACGGTGACCTGAACGCGGTCAGCTACTTTTCCGGCCGGGATCCTGCATTTGCCATCATCGGCGATCTGATCGCCGGCTATGACACCGTCGATCAGGTGCGCACCTTCTGCATGCATGCGGGCGGCAAGGAAGTCCTGCAAAAGCTCTATGACAAATACATGCCGGGCAAGATCCACGTGGTCGGCTGTGGGCCCTACGCCAAGGAGGCGTTCGTCTCGACCATTCCGATCAAATCGGTCGCCGACTTCAAAGGTGTGAAGGTCCGCTCGCCCGAAGGGCTCGCGTCCGAGGTCTTCAAGCGCGCGGGTGCAGCCCCTGTGTCCCTGCCGTTCTCGGAGGTCTACACCGCGCTGGAGAAGGGCGTGATCGACGCAGCCGATGCGTCGGCCCACGTCAACAACAACGCGTCCGGCATGTACAAGGTCGCCAAGTTCCCGATCTATCCGGGCATCCACTCGATGGCAGTCCTTCAGTTCATCGTGAACAAGAAGACCTGGGATGCACTTGGCCCGGACGGCCAGACCGCGCTCGAGGTCTGGTACTCCGCCGCCTATGACGCGATGCGCCGCGAGGCCGATCTGCAGGACCGTGCGATCGCGGCCGAGCAGCGGGCTGGTGGCGAGATCACCGTCATCGACTGGTCCAAGGAAGAGCGCGCCAAGTTCCGCGCCCTCTCGGTCGGGGCATGGCAGGACTTCGCCGCAAAATCGCCTCTGGCGAAGGAAGCTCTGGACGCGCATGTCAACTACATGCGCCAGGTCGGTCTGCTGACGGACTGATCCGAGGGGGCCACGGCCCCCATCCCGGACCCTTCCCGGACGGGGAGGGTCTGTCCGGCCCGGTCCCCGTGCGCGGGGCGCCCGCCTGTCCAGATGCCTCATCGGGGAGAGCGCTATGGTTTCCGTCACCGAATCCGTGTCCGAGACGCCGGCAGCGGCCGGTCTTGGCCGCGCTGTCGACCATGTCAGCCGCTTTGCGGGGCTGGCGGTGGCGAACCTCTACCTCGTCGCCGTGGGCTGCACGCTCTGGGAGGTCTACGCCCGCTACATGCTGGGCACGCCCACGCAATGGGTGTTCGAGGTCGTCATGACGCTCTGCGCCACGGCCTGGATGATCTCGGCCGGGTTCGTGACGCTGCAAAAACGCCATATCGGCATCACGGTATTCTACCTGCGCGCCTCCGAGGGCACGAAATGGTGGCTGGATCTCTTCGCCATGGTGGTGGGGGTCTTTGCCCTCTACATGCTAGCCTCCGACGTGCTGCTGCGCGCAATCGACAAGATCGACATGGTCGAGCGGTCCGGCACTGCCTGGAACTCGCCCCAGCCGACGATGCTGTTCACGATCCTGGCGATGGGCCTGTTCCTCTACATGGTGCAGCTCTTCGTGAACCTCTCGCGGCACTTCCGCGCGCGGCCCCTGCAGGTGGCGGTGCTGGCCGTGCTGATCCTGGTCGTCGGCCGGGTGCTCCTGTCGGTCTTCGCGCACTACGGCGGCTATGACAGCATGGCGATGAGCCTGCACGAGGGGATCAACGGCGCGGGCGATGCTCTGGTGGGGACGTTCAACGCCTCCGCCGACGAGATCGGCATCGGGCTGGTGAGCCTGGTGATCGTCCTGATGCTGCTGATGCTGATGATGACCGGCATGCCGCTGGGGATCGTGACGCTGATCATCTCGGTCCTCTGTGCCCTGGTCTTCTACGGCAACACCGGGATGCTGCTGGTCTCGACCAACGCGTTCGACCTGCTCGAGAAGTATCCGCTGGTGGCGGTGCCGTTCTTCGTGCTGATGGCCTCGGTGCTGGAGCGGTCGGGGATCGCGCGGGATCTCTTCGATGCGATGTCGATCTTCGCCGGCGGGTTCCGCGGCGGGGTCGCACTGCAGACCACCATCGTGGCGGTGATCCTGGCCGCGATGTCTGGCGTCATGGGCGGTGAGATCGTGATGCTGGGGCTGGTCGCCCTGCCCCAGATGCTGCGGCTCGGCTATGATCGCAAGCTGACGATCGGGTTGATCTGTGCCTCGGGCGCCCTGGCGACGCTGATCCCGCCGTCGATCGTGATGATCGTCTACGGGCTGAGCGCCAATGTCGGCATCGGGGATCTCTTCTCGGCCGGGTTCATCCCCGGGCTGATGCTGGCCACGTTCTACGTCATCTACGTGCTGATCCGGGTGAACCTTAACAACAAGCTCGCCCCCACGGCGGCCGAGATCGCGGAGCTTACGGGCACCCATACAAAGCTCGGCATGAACCAGGTGATCGCCGTGGCACTCTCGATCGGGCTGATCGCGATTGTCATGTCCTCGATCTACCGGGGTGTCGCCTCGGTGACCGAAGCCTCGGCGGTGGGGGCGACCGGCGCGCTGGTGATCCTGCTCGCGCGGAACTACGTGCATTGGACGATGGGGCGGATCTACGCGCTGCTGGGCCTCTGCTCGTTCTACATCGCCTGGCAGGGCGGGACCTGGGCGCTGTCGAAGTTCGGCGTCGACGCCTATGCGGCCAATGACGGGATCCGCGATCTGACGTCGTTCCTGGGGACCTGGATCGCCCTGGGCATCCACATGCTCGACCAGTTGCCGGGCGGCATCTGGGGCGAGCTTCTGGCGGGCGGGCTGCTGTTCGCCTTCTTCTACAAGGTCAGCACCATCGCGGAGGTCCGCGATTGCCTGGCCAATACCATGACCATCGTGGGCACGATCATCTGGCTGATCCTGGGGGCCGTGGCGTTCGTCGGCCTCTACAACCTGATCGGAGGCGCCGACTTCATGCGCAGCCTGATCTCGGGGACCGGCCTCAGCGCGCTCGGCACGATCTTCCTGATGATGGCCATTCTGGTCGTGCTGGGCACGTTCATGGAGTGGATCGCGATCATCTTCATCACGGTGCCTATCTTCGCCCCCGTCGTGGTCGGCCTCACACCGGATCTCGCGGTCCAGTTCGGGCTCGCGATGTGCGATGCCACTACCAAGACAGGCTGCCTCAGCGAGTACTGGGTGGCCGTCTGGTTCGGTGTCCTCTTCGTGATGAACATCCAGATCTACTTCCTCAGCCCGCCCTTCGGCCCGGCCTGCTTCTGGCTGAAGTCGGTGGTCCCGGCGGCCAAGGACATGCCGGACGGCAAGGAGATTACGCTGCAGGAGATCTTCCTCAGCGTGCTTCCGTTCATCGCACTTCAGATCATCGGCATGCTTCTGGTCCTGTTCTTCCCGTTCATCGCGCTCGGGATGCCGCAATGGCTGGGGTCTTGAGCCACATGATCCGTTCTGCCGCTCAGTACCCTCGCCTTCATCTGGCCAAAACTACCTCGGGAGCGCGAGGGCAGCGCCCTCGCCTTGGCCCGGAACGGGCCAATCACCCCGCAACGCCGAGAGGACCCCATGCACAGCGAAGATGGTGAAGAAGACCTCCGCATCAGCAACTACTACGGCAAGGCACCGTCCTTTGTCGGGCTGTTGCTCGCGGCGGCGATTGTCGTGCTGATGTTCGTGCTGGCGGACGGGTTCAGCTGATGTGTTGAGGGCGCCATAAGCCTGTCCCGGGGATTCGGGGCCGGCTGCTGGCCCCCTCACAACCCGCCGCCCAACCCGCCGCCCGCATCGCAAGGATCGTTGGCGCGACGTCTACAGCCCCGCGCACAGCGCCCCAACCACACTTCTCAGCCAGGAGGCGCACGTTGAAAGACCCCAAGGATTTCCGCTCCGCCCGCTGGTATGCGCCGGATGACCTGCGCGCATTCGGGCACCGCTCACGCACCATGCAGATGGGCTATGGGCCCGAGGACTGGGCGGGCAAGCCGATCATCGGCATCATCAACACCTGGTCGGACATCAACCAGTGCCATGCCCACTTCAAGCACCGGGTCGAGGACGTCAAACGGGGTGTCCTCCAGGCAGGTGGCTTCCCGCTGGAACTGCCCGCCATATCCCTGTCCGAGCCCATCGTGAAACCCACCACGATGCTCTATCGCAACCTCCTCGCCATCGAGACGGAGGAGCTGCTCCGCCAGCACCCCGTCGACGGTGCCGTGCTGATGGGCGGTTGCGACAAGACCACGCCGGGGCTTCTCATGGGGGCCGTCTCGATGGGGCTTCCTTGCGTGTTCCTGCCCGCGGGCCCCATGCTGCGGGGGAACTGGCGCGGCCAGACGCTGGGCTCGGGCTCGGACGTCTGGAAGTACTGGGACGAGCGGCGCGCGGGCAACATCTCGGACAAGGAATGGGTCGAGATGGAGGGCGGCATAGCGCGGTCGTTCGGGCACTGCATGACCATGGGAACGGCATCCACCATGACCTCGATCGCCGAGGCGCTGGGGATGACGCTGCCTGGCGCCTCTGCCATCCCGGCGCCGGATGCCAGCCACATCCGCATGTCGGCGGCCTGCGGCAGGCGGGCCGTCGAGATGGTGCGCGAGGACCTGACGCCCGACAAGATCCTCACCCGTGCCGCGATTGAGAACGCGATGGCTGTGGCCATGGCCACGGGCTGTTCCACGAACGCGATCATCCATCTCGTCGCCATGGCGCGCCGCGCAGGGGTGGACCTGACCATGGACGACCTTGACCGCGCCGGGCGCGAGGTGCCGGTGCTGGCGAACATCAAACCCTCCGGCGACAAATACCTCATGGAGGATTTCTACTACGCGGGCGGGTTGCGCGGGCTGATGAGCCGGCTGACCAGCAAGCTGAACCTGAGCGCGATGACCGTCTCTGGCGACACGCTCGGCGAGACGCTGGAGGGCGCTGCTGTCTGGAACGACGATGTGATCCGGCCCCTGGACAATCCGATCTATCCCAACGGGGCTCTGGCGGTCCTCAAGGGCAACCTCGCCCCCGATGGCTGTGTCATCAAGCCCTGCGCCATGGAGCAACGGCTGGTGGTGCACGAAGGTCCCGCCATCGTCTTCGACAGCTACCCCGAGATGAAGAAAGCCGTCGATGACCCCGATCTGGAAATCACCCCGGATCATGTGATGGTCTTTCGCAATGCAGGGCCGATCGGCGCGCCCGGCATGCCGGAGTGGGGAATGCTCCCGATCCCGACCAAGCTGGTGAAACAGGGCGTGCGCGACATGCTGCGGATCTCGGACGCCCGGATGTCAGGGACCTCCTACGGTGCCTGCGTCCTGCACGCAGCCCCCGAGGCCGCGATCGGCGGGCCACTGGCGCTGGTGAAGACGGGCGATATCGTCCGCGTCGACGTGCCGAACCGGACCATCGACATGCTGGTGGACGACGCCGAGATCGCCGCGCGGCGGGCGGCGTGGGTGAAGCCCGAACCGCATGCGACCCGGGGCTACACGCACATGTTCCTCCAGCACATCGAACAGGCCGACAAGGGCTGTGACTTCGACTATCTCCGCACCGACTTCGGCAACACCGCGCCGGAGCCCGACATCTTCTGACGGGGCACGCCCCACGGCGGCGACGCGCTTGCCGTGCGGGCGGACTTCATGGGAGCCAATGCAGAGCTCGCGTCAGCCGGTCCCCTGCGTCGCCACGTGCAGATCGTTCAGCTCATGCCAGCGCGCCAGCGCGCCAGGTTCGAAGTCGGCCTGGGCCGGGCGATCCGGCGCGAAATGGCCGTAGCGGTCCTGCCCGCGCACCAGCATCGCCGTATCGTTGTCGTGCTTGGTCTGGCGCACATGCGGCGCAAGGAACTGCGCATTCAGCCCGATCCGGCGGTCACTGCTGCGGTTGGGCATCGAGGCGTGGAGCGTCCAGCCGTGGTGGAAGGACGCCTCACCCGGGGCCAACGGGCACATCACCGCGTCGGCCTCCGCCACACCCTCCACCGTCTGGCCCTGAAGGAGCACGTTGTTCGCGTCATCCGTTGTGCGGTGATCCACGCGCCCCTGCGTGTGGCTGCCCGGGATCATGCGCATGCAGCCGCTTTGGGCGGTCGCGGGCGACAGCGCAAGCCAGAGAGAGACCTGCGCATCATCGCTGAGGCCCCAGAACGTCAGGTCCTGGTGCCAGCTCACGTGGCTTTCGGTGTGCGGCTCTTTGATGATGTACTCGACATCGTAGAGCAGGATGTCGGGACCGATGAGCGCCTCGACCACGTCCAGCAGCGCAGGGTGGGTCGCAAGCTGGAGCGGCGAGCGCATGACGGTGTGCATCTTGGCCTTGTAGTGAATCGGCCCCTGCGACGCTTCCGCTGCCTCAAGCGTTGCGCGGTGACGCGCGGCCTCAACCTTGCCGAGAACGGGCACACCCGAGACATAGCCGTCCCGGGCATATGCGGCTGCGAGATCGGTCGGGCTCATGGCATCCTCCTGCGTTTCGAACAGGTTGGAACCTTGGGACGAGAGGGTCGCGTCTGCGTGCGACAAAACTGGTCGCGGCTAGGCAAACCTGTGTCAATCCCGTTGACGAGCACGCACCCCGGCGCCCAGGTTGCTCTGAAGACGAAAGGAGGACGCGATGCCGGAGACCCTGAGTCCTGCCCAGATCGCGCAGTACGCCTGCGAAGGATACCTTGTCCTCGAGAGCCGGGTGCCGGTGGGGATCCTCGACCTGGTCCGGGCCGAGATTGATCGTTTCCAGGAACTGGCGCGCGGGATGACCGCCTCCGACGACCGGATCGACCTCGAGGACAGCCATACGCCCGATGCTCCGCGGATCCGCCGTGTCAAACGCCCGGACAGGCAATCGGATGTCGTGCGGGATCTGCTGCACTCGGATGACATCCTCGCGCCCGTGCGCGATCTGATCGGACCGTCTGTCCGGCTGCAGACCACCAAGCTCAACATGAAATCAGCCGGCTATGGTGCTGCGGTCGAGTGGCATCAGGACTGGGCCTTCTATCCCTACACCAACGACGACGTGCTGGCGGTGGGGCTGATGATCGACGACATGACGCTGGAGAACGGACCGCTGATGGTCTTCCCGGGCTCGCACCGCGAAGGCGTCTGCAACCACCACCACGACGGCGTCTTCTGCGGGGCGATCGATCTGGAGGCCGAAGGGCTGGACATGGCCAATGCCGTACCCCTGGCGGGACCGGCCGGATCGATCTCGATCCACCATGCGCGGACCATCCACGGCTCGGCGCTGAACCGCTCGGCGCGGGATCGGCGGATCATCTTCTTCGAGATGATGGCAGCGGATGCGTTCCCGGTGGTCGGCGGGCGCGGCCACTGGGAGGGTTTGGCGGAGTTCGACGCCCGGCTCTTGTGCGGGGAACCGACACTGGAACCCCGCGTCACGCCCTGTCCGATGCGCATCGCCTACCCGGATGCCCCGACACAGGGATCGATCTATGAGGTGCAGAAGTCCATGGGCAAGCGGAGCTTCGGTGTTGTCGGTTGAGCGACGGCGCGCTCCCCTGTAACGACCCGACCGGTGACGACTTTGACACCCACACGGCCCCGACCCAGAGACCCAGCCCAAGTGGCAAAGGAGAGCGACAGTGAGCCTATCCGATGAGACCCGCCAGAAACTGATGAGCGTTGCCACGGCGACGCTGGCAACCGCCCTCTTCAAGCGGGGGTTCCGGGGCCAGATGATCCAGGGGGTCCTGCCCGTGGGTGGTGAGCAGACGGGGAACATGGTCGGTCCCGCCTATACGCTCCGCTACATCCCCGCACGCGAGGATCTGAACACCATCGATGTCTTCAAGGACCCCGAGCATCCGCAACGGAAGGGCGTCGAGGCCTGCCCCGAAGGCCACGTCATGGTGATCGATTCGCGCAAGGATCCGCGGGCGGCGTCCGCCGGGTCGATCCTGGTCACCCGCCTCATGGTCCGCGGGTGCGCCGGGATCGTGACCGACGGCGGCTTCCGCGACAGTCCGGAGATCGGCGCCATGGAGATCCCGGCCTATCATGCCCGACCCTCGGCCCCGACCAATCTGACCTGTCACCAGGCCGTGGATCTGAACGTGCCCATCGGCTGTGGCGATGCCCCGGTTTTCCCCGGCGATATCCTGGTCGGCGATGGAGAGGGGGTCATCGTGATCCCGGCCCATCTGGCGGACGAGATCGCGCATGAGGCGGTCGAGATGACGGCCTACGAGGACTTCGTCACCGAGCGCGTGGCGGCAGGGGCCACCATCATCGGGCTCTACCCGGCCACCGACCCGGCAAACGTCAGCGCGTTCGAGGATTGGCGCAAAGCGAACGCCAGGTAGAACGGGGGCAGCACAACGCCGCCCCCGGCTGCATGATCAGTTGGCGACCGGGATGCCCGCATAGGCGCCACGGTTGTAGATGTCAGGCCAGCTCCGCATGACGCCCTGCGCATCCGGAAACTCGGTCAGGTAGGTCATGAAGACCGGAATCCCGCCGGTTTCCATATCGAAGGTGCGTCGCCCAAAGGCGTGCCCCTGGACTTCTTCGACCGATGCCTCCAACACCCAGGCGGCGACATCTTCCCAACGCTCGACACGGACGCAGCCATAGCTGAGCGCGCGCATGTCATTGTCGTAGAGATGCGGCTTGTTGGTGCCATGCAGGTAGATCAGCATGCCCGGCTCCAGCCGGATCGCGAGGTAGCCCAGCGGGTTGCCCTTGCCCGGACGGCGTGTGCCCGGCTTGATCCCGCGTCTGATCATCGACTTCGTGGGCGTCCAGGTCGGACGAAAGCGCACAACCGAGGTCTCGGTGACCATGACCGGCGTCGGCGTCCGGGGCTTGCCCACGACAACACGCGAGCGCAGTACCGGCACCTGATCTTCGAACGCGATCAGCTCGAAGCTCGGGATGTTGACGACGATGGCGCGGCCCTTGGCCGGAACCAGCGCCCGCAACTCGGGCGCGATCAGCTCGGGCGCCGCACGGTCGATCTGGGCCATGGCCTCATAGACGCTCGTCACCCCGTTGTCCGGTACGTCCCACACCTCTGGCGACACGTCCGCCGCTGCCGGCACTGTCAATCCGACTGCGAGGACGGCCGCAGCAAGGCCGCCCAAAATACGATTAATCATTTCAATTCACCCCGGTTCTCTGGTCTCACCCAGCCGGAGTCATGACACGTAACCCCCTAAGGTCGGTCTAAAGGGTTTGGTTACGAAATACTTCCACCCCGGCTGACACCAAGGTTGCAGCGATTCGAGATCCGCAGCTGTGACGTTTGATTCCGCGCACCAGCCCGAGGGCGGGTGCCGAACGCGCGGCTCAACGCCCCAAGCCTGGGTCAGGCGTCTTCCAGCGCCCGTGCCCGGGTTTCGATCAAATGGTCCGCATCGCGGCCGTAAAGCTCCTGATAGTGGTCGAACGTCGCCGTGAACCGGCCGACACCTTGCGTGATCGACCTGAGATCCCCGATGAGGTCGATCACTGTCGAGCCCGGCATGAGCGCCCGGAAGTTATCCCAGCCCTCGGCGTCCTCCACCCGGTCAAAGCCCAGAACCTGCCCCCGTCGTGAAGACACCAGCGGGTTTAGAGCACCCGTGAAGACCGACGGGATATCGAAGCGCACGTCGTAGATCGGCTCGAGCAACACCGCGCCGCCATCCTCGAGCGCCTGGCGCACTGCGCCGCGGCCGGCGATCTTGAAGGCCATGTCCGACGAGTCGACCGCATGGTACTGACCATCCGTCAGCGTCACCGCGATATCGACCACGGGAAACCCGAGATGGCCCCGCTCCGTCGCTTCGCGCGCACCGATCTCGACCGCCGGAATGTAGTTCTTCGGGACAGAGCCGCCGTGGATCTTCTGGCTGAACTCGAACCCCGCACCCCGTTCGGCCGGGGCGACGCTCAGCTTCACGTCGGCGAACTGCCCTGCCCCTCCCGATTGCTTCTTGTGGCGGTAGTGGACGTCGGCGCCCTTGGTGATCGTCTCGCGCAGGAGCGGTGTGACCTGGCGCTCGTGCGTCGGCACGCCGAATGCATCTGCCAGCACATCGCGGTAATGGCGCAGATGCTGGGCCCCCTGCCCGGCCAGTACATGCGCCCCGGTCTCGTGGTCATGTTCCAGTGTCAGCGAGGCATCCTCGGCCACGATCTTCTGGAGCGCTTCCGACAGCTTGGCATCATCGCGGTCGTTCTCCGGGAGGATCGCCTGGCGCACAAGGGGCGCGAGCGCCTCGTGCCAGCCGGGGGCCGGCATCGATGTCTCGGCGTAGATGCAGCCGCCGTCCAGATGATCGGACTTGATCGCCGAGAATACCTGCCCCGCGGCAACCTCGGTAGCGCTGCTCACCCCCTCGGCGCCGTGGACCGAGATCGGACCCAGCGGTCCGCCCCCCAGCGTCGCGCCGGTCTTAAGGTCCGTCAGCGCCCGCAGGTAGGTGGTCTTGCCCACATGCTTTCTGTGCCGCGCAAGGAAGCTTGCGGCATGCGCGCCACCCAGGGCATCGGCCTTGTCTGCCACGCCCGGCGCCTCGTGCCGAAGCGCCTTCATCAGTCGAAAGACCCCGTTTCCGTGCGACGCCGATCCCATGAAGGCCGGGGTCACCGTCGCATCCTTGAGCACCCGCGCACAGATCCCGTAGACCGTTTCGCTGGCAGGCGTGCGGTCCTCGATCAACTCCTCCAGCAACCAGTCGTCATATTCCGAGAGGTTCTCGAGGAAGGCACCACGCGCTTCAGCCTCACGCCCGGTGAGGTCGGCGGGGATCTCGATCAGCTCGGACGGCTCCCCCTCGCGGTACTTCCATGCCCGTTCGGAGACGAGATCAACAGACCCGACGATCTGACCGTTCTCACGCATCGGGATCTGGCGCAGCACGATCGGGTGGTGCGAGTAGGCCTGCAGGGCAGCGACAATGTCGCGCGCCCGTTCCAAAGCCTCGTCGACCCGGTTGATGAACAGCACGGCCGGGACCCCGGCACGCTCGGCGCGGCGAATGAACGGCGCGGCCAGAACCGCGTGATCCGGGTTGGGCGACACACAGATCACCGCGATATCGGCAACCAGCAGCGCGTCGATCGCCTGTTGCTCGAACTCCAGTGATCCCGGGCAGTCCAGGACAGTCCACGCTTCCTCCAGGAACGAGAAAGCCCCTACCCGCATCTCGTGCGCCTGTTGCCCGGGCGGCCTGCCCCCCTCGAGGGTGCACAACCCGTCTGCCAGCGTTGACTTGCCGACACCCTGGGCTCCGAGAACAGCGATGCATTTGGACATAAGGCTCTCCCTTTGGCTCGCTCGTGGCTGCCTCGGGGACGCGGCGCTTCTGACGGTGCCGTCTTATCGCGGTGTGCGGCCGTTGCTCCTCCGGGGGCGGCCGTCTCACCCCGAGTAAACGGCAGTTTGCCTCCGGCGTCCACCCCGGGGCGTCGAATGGTTGCCCAGGCGCCGCGCATTCCCATATGAGGAAGCACAGGCAGGAGGACCCCGATGCAGGAACGCAACAAGATTTTCGACGACCTGAGCCAGCTCATGACGAACGCGGCCGGCGTTGCCCAGGGCGCGCGCGCCGAAGCCGAGACGGCGTTTTCGGGTATGATCGACCGCTTCCTGGCCGATCGAAACCTGGTCACGCGCGAGGAATTCGACGCCGTACGCGAGATGGCGATTCGCGCGCGGGAGGAAAATGACAAGCTCTCGGCCAGGATCGAAGCCCTCGAGGCGCGGCTCTCTGACACGGGCTGAGGGTAGTACGGCCCCATGAGGGGCGATTCCCGTGAACTTTAGCTGACAGCCCAGAATTCCGCTTGCGGGGTGGCGGGGTGACTGCCACCATATGTCGTGGGTACGAGCAGTAGTATACCCGCGATATGGCAACCCAGGGTGCATCCTGTGGGCACAGCCTCACAGGTCACCACAAAAAGGGGGCATGAGGCAGATGACAGCAACCGAGCACTTTTCTTCCGCCGAGATCCATCCGATCGACATCGTCGAAACCCTTGCGCACGATTGCGAGTGGGAATTCGACCGGGTCGGTGAAGACCAGATTGCCATGGCCATCGAAGGGGGCTGGCGGGTCTACTCCGTCAACCTCGCGTGGTCTGGATACGATGACATGCTTCGGCTGGTGTGCAGCTTCGAGCTGACACCACCGGAGGAACGGCTCGGCGAGATGTTGGAGCTGATCAACCTCGCCAATGATCAGATCTGGTGCGGCAGTTTCGTACTTTGGCCCGAGCACAAGCTGATGGCGTTCCGCTATGGCTTGACGTTGGCCGGTGGTGCGACGGCAACGCCCGAACAGATCGAGGCGATGGTTCTGACCGCCGTCGGTTTCGCAGAGCGGTATTATCCGGCTTTCCAGCTGGTGGGATGGTCCAACCAGACCCCGACTGAGGCCTTGCAAGTCGCGATCGAGGAAGCCTACGGTACCGCATAAGACATTGAGATATTGATGAACATCGCTCGCTGGCATCCGTCGGCGGGCGATTTTTTGTGCAGCGCAGCATTTTCGATGTTGACATTGATGCTGCATCGCACAATATTACCATAAGATCGAACGACGCGAACAGCAGCTCAGGAGGCTCACATGTCCGATAAATTTCCCTTCGCCTTCGACTTTGGCGCGATGACCGACTCGTTCCCCACGATGGACAAGTTCTTCAAAACCGACTTCCCCGCCTTTGACTTTGGCGTCTTCCAGGAAGCGCAGCAGAAGAACATGAAAGCGCTGATCGAAGCCAACAAGACCGCCGTGAACGGCTACCAGGCCCTCTATAAGCGCCAGGCGGAGCTCTTTGAAGCAGCTGTCGCCGAAGCCAAGGATCGCTTTTCCGGCGTTCAGGGCCAACCGATGACGGCCGAGAATGCCGCAGAGAACTTCGAGTCCATGAAGTCGGCGTTCGAGAAAAATCTTGGTGATCTCAAAGAGATCGCTGAACTGGCTCAGGCCGCCAACACGGGCGCGTTCGACATCATCAAGGCGCGCACCGAAGAGGCGTTTGCCGAGATGAAGGACGCCGCCGAGAAAATGGCCGCATAAGGCCCAGGACCCGTCGGATCCCGGTTAGGACCACCTGCTCTCCTCCCTGGCAGGTGGTCCTTTTCGTTTGAAAACTCCCGCTGCCCGACCTATCCCGGCCACTGGAGCGGAGGGGCACGATGACTGACCAGATCACATTCGACGACTTCATGAAGGTGGACATCCGCCTTGGCACGGTGGTTGATGCACAACCGTTTCCCGAGGCCCGCAAACCTGCGATCAAGCTCTGGATAGACTTCGGCCCCGAGATCGGCACCAAGAAGACATCTGCTCAGATCACCGAACATTATCAGTTGGATAGCCTTGTCGGGAAACGCGTGATGGCGGTCGTGAATTTCCCGCCGCGCCAGATCGGCCCGTTCATGTCCGAGGTCCTGACGCTGGGCGTGAACGACGCGGATGACAACGTGACGTTGCTGTCGCCTGACCATGATGCGCCGAACGGTGCGCGGATGTGCTGAGGCGCCCGAGCCGTCAAACCCGTGTGTGCAAAGCGTATGACTTGCGTATGCCAAACGTATGACATTTGGGACGGAACGAGCTCGAAGGGTTAACGCCGGGTTTCAGATGTCCTGGTGGGCCGGGACCCACCCTACGGATGGCGACAAGGCGACCTCGCGCTAACGCGGGATCAGGATCGTGGCACGCAGCCCGCCCATCCGCGGGCTTTGATCCAGCTTCAGCGAACCACCGTGGCTGCGCGTGATGTCCAGCGCTATCGACAGGCCGAGCCCCGTGCCCGACGCCAGATCCTGGTTGCGTGCCTCGTCCAATCGCGTGAAGGGCTTCAGCATGTCGTCACGCTTGTCCTCGGGGATGCCGGGCCCGTCGTCCTCGACCGAAAACTCTGCAAAACGCTCGGTCAACCGGACCGAGATCGCCGCCATCCCTCCGTAGATGACGGCGTTGGTCACCAGGTTCATCATCGCGCGCCTAAGTGCGGTGCGCCGTATCTCGATCATCGGCGTTTCGGGGGTCATCACTTCCGAAAACACGGTGATCTCGGCACCGTTGCGCCGGGCGTCCGAGGCCACGTCCTGCACCAGCTCGACGGGCGAGACCAGTTCGGACACCTCACCTTCCTCGCCCCGGGCAAAGGCCAGAAACCCCGAAAGCATCTGCTCCATCTCGTCGACATCGCGGGAGATCTCGCGAACCTCCGGATTGTCGTCAGACACGGCGAGTGCCAGTTTCATCCGGGTCAACGGCGTCTTGAGATCGTGGCTGACCCCCGAAAGCATCCGCGTGCGCTGTTCAACGTGGCGCTCGATCCGGTTGCGCATATCGAGGAACGCGCCCCCTGCCCGGCGGACCTCATCCGCGCCGGAAGGCCGGAACGGAATCGCCCGGCCGCGTCCGAACGCGCTGGCCGCAACGGCGAGCTCGTGGATGGGACGCACCTGATTGCGCAGAAAGACCGTGGCGATGGCTGTCAGAAGCAACGCAGAGACCCCCATCCAGACGAGCAGCAGGTGTGGGTTGGCTGCGTTCAGGCGGCGGCGCGGGATCAGGATCCGGAGCGCGCCCTTCGAGGTCGCCACCCTGACTTCGACATGCTTCTCGAACGTCACGAGGTCGAGCGCGAAGGGCTGCACGACCTCATCCTTCAGGGTCTCGGCGATCACGCCACCGGTCAAATCGAAGATCGTGCGCAGCGCCGCCGGTTCGACCAGCCCGCCTTCGTCCAGGCCAAGCTCCAGACCAAGCGGCGCCGACAGCTCTTCCAGCATCTCCTGCGCCTCGGCTGTTTCCGCCGCGGAATCGACCCGCGCGATCGCATAGTTGATCTCGCGCGCGATCGAACCTGCCATCTGCGCAGTGACCCCATCGTAGTGGCGCTGGATGAACACAAGTGCGACCACGACCTGCAACAGCAGCATCGGCAGAACCAGGATCAGCAGCGCCCTGCCGAAGAGGCTCTTCGGAAGGTATCGCTTGAGGAGTGGTGGCACGCTCTGCATGGTGTCGAGCCTTACGCACAGACCAATGACACGGCAAGGAGGGGCGCATGGCAGACCCGTTCGACAAGACCCCGGACGCCACCTATGGGGTGGCGGTCGACGTCGCACCAGGGGTACGCCGGATCACCGCCCCGAACCCGTCCCCCTACACCTTCACGGGCACCCAGAGCTATCTGGTCGGAACGAAGGACCTCGCGCTGATCGATCCCGGGCCGGACGATCCCGATCACCTTGCGGCGATTGCTGCCGCGGTCGGGCCTGGCCAGCGGATCAGTCATGTCTTCGTGACCCACAGCCACCGGGATCATTCGCCGGGCGCCCGCATCATTGCGGATGAGACGCATGCCGATGTGTTGGCCTATGGGGCGCATGGCGCGGGGCTCTCGTCCACGATGGAGGCGCTCGTTGCCAGCGGGGCGGATCTAGGCGGTGGCGAAGGGGCCGATATGCGCTTTGCCCCGACGATGGAGCTTTCGGACGGCGCCCGGGTCGAGGGGGATGACTGGGCATTGAGCGCGATCCATACGCCGGGGCATCTGTCCAACCATCTGTCCTTCGCGCTGGAAGGCACGGGCGTGGTGTTCACGGGCGATGTGGTGATGGGGTTTGCGACGACCCTGGTCTCTCCACCAGACGGGGACATGGCGGCCTTCATGGCAACCTTGGGGCGCCTGCGCGGACGAGAGGAGGATACGATGTACCTTCCCGGGCACGGCAACGCGGTCGCCGAGCCCATGGCAATGCTGGACTGGCAGATCGACCATCGCCAGGCCCGGTTTGCCCAGATACTCGAGGCGTTGGTGGACGGTCCCGCCGATGCCGGCACCCTGGCCCGTCGGATCTACACGGACATCGATCCGGCCCTGCTGCCAGCGGCGGCGCGCAATGTGCTGGCCAGTCTGATCGGGCTGTCGGATCAGGCAAAGGTCGAATGTCAGGGACCGATCGCAGCGGGCGCGCGTTTCGCACTGCCGTGAGCCGGGCGCTCAGACCGCCAGCCCGTGCAGCATCCTGGGCGCCGCTGACCCGGTGCCGGACGCTGACTGCATGAAGAACTTGCGCGCCTCCGGCAGAGCGCCGACCCCGGCAAGACCGAGGTTGCGCAGCGCCTGCATCGGAGCCGCACCTGTCGAAAACAACCGGTTCAGGCCATCCATGCCCAGCGCCATCGCCGTCGCATCGAAGCGCCGCCAGCGCTGATACCGCTCCAGCACCGTCATCTCGCCGAGGTCAAGGCCGAGACGCCCGGCCTCGACCAATGTCTCGGTGAGCGCTGCGACATCGCGCAGGCCCAGGTTCATGCCCTGCCCCGCGATCGGGTGCACGCCATGGGCGGCATCTCCGGCCACGACAAGCCGCGGGACCGCAAAGCTCGTCGCAAGCTGAAAGCCCAGTGGATAGGCCCAGCGCTTGCCCACCTGCCCCAGCGCGCCCAGCCTCGGCCCTATCCGTGCCCGGACCTCGGCCAGATACGCCGCATCGTCCAGGGCACGGATATGCTTGGCGCGGGCATCGCGCTCGGACCAGACAAGCGCCGAGCGGTTGTCTGGCAGTGGCAGCACCGCAAAGGGACCGCCCGGGAAGAAGGACTGATGCGCCAACCCCTCGTGCGGCAGCTCGTGTGCAATCGCCGAGACAAGGCCCGTCTGCCCGTAGGACCAGCTTAGATAGTGGATCCCAGCGGCGCGCGCCGTAGCGGACCGTCGGCCATCGCAGGCGACAACCAGACTGGCGACAAGCTGCCGCCCGTCCTCCAGCGCCACGTCGGCGCGTCCGGCCATGCGGGTCACCGCCAGCGCCCGGGCAGGTGACAGATGATCGAGCTTCGCCGTTGATACCGCCTCCAGAAGTGCCTGGCGCAAAAAACGGTCCTCGACGATCCAGCCAAGCGCGTCCTCGGCCATTTCGGTCGGGTCGAAGATCAGCCCCGCAGGCGACACCGGACCCGGCGCCCGGTCCACGACCTCTATGCTCCGGATCGGCTCGGCCTTCGGCGCGATCCGGTCCCACACCTCGAGCAGGTCCAGAACATGCCGCGACCCAGGCGCCACCGCGTAGGCGCGGCCATCGAAGTCGTCGGCACCGCGTTCCTCCGGCGCTGCCGGGTCCACCAGTGCTACGTTCAGCCCTTGCCGCGACAGTGCCACGGCCAGCGCCGAGCCGATCAGCCCGCCGCCAAGGATCGCTACATCGTACCGCTTCGTCATGGCCTTTGACTTATGGGGAGCCTCTGGTGAATGTCCAATGCGCGATGGACGCAGGGAGGGCATCATGGACAACTGGCTGGAGAAATCGGCAGCCGATCAGGGACGTGCCCTGGCTGCCGGGACGATCGATGCGCGCACACTGGCGGAGGCGTATCTGGATCAGATCGACACCCATCCCGACACGGACCGGATTTATGCCCGGACAACGCCCGGACGCGCCCGCGCCGATGCCGAAGCGGCGGCCAAGCGGCTGGCCGAAGGACACCCGGCGGGGCCGCTCGACGGGGTGCCGATCTCGTGGAAGGACCTCTACGATGTCGCGGACTACGGCTGCGAGGGCGGCACGAAGCTGCTGGCAGGACGGATCGCCGACGCGGATGCGACCGTCGTGGCCCGCGGAACGGCGGCCGGCACGGTCTGTCTTGGCAAGACCCACACAACCGAAATTGCGTTCTCGGGCCTCGGCGTCAATCCGATGACGGCAACGCCCCCCAATGCGGTCGAGGCATGGCGCGCGCCAGGCGGGTCCTCCTCGGGCGCCGCGGTCTCCACCAAACTGGGGCTGGCAGCCGCGGGGATCGGCTCCGACACCGGCGGGTCCGTGCGCATCCCCGCGGCCTGGAACGACCTCGTCGGGCTCAAGACGACCGCTGGTCTGATTCCGCTCAACGGCGTCGTCGCGCTGAGCCCGACCTACGACACCGTCGGCCCGCTGACCCGAACAGTGGAGGATGCCGCACTTCTGTTCGCAGCAATGGCCTCCGTGCCCGTACCCGACTGGGCCGGTGGTACGTTGGCTGACGAGCGCCTGCAACTGGCCGAGACGGTCGTCCTGGACGACTGCGACGGGCAGGTGATCGAGGCGGTCGACGACGTCCTTTCGCGTCTGTCGGCAAAGGGAATGTCGGTAACCCGCGGCCCGGTGCCGGAGTTCGCCGAGCTCTACGGGTCCATCGGCGACGTCGGTGCAATTGTCCCGTCCGAGGCCTGGGACCTCTGGGGCGAGACCATCGAAGCCAATCCCGGCACCATGTGGCCACCGATCGAAGCGCGCTTTCGCATGGGCGACGGGGTGCCGGCCGCGCAGGACAACGCGGCGCTGATGGCCTTCGCCCGCACGGCGCAGAAGCTGCACGCGCGGGTCGCGGAACAGGGGCTCATCGTCTGCCCGACCGCGCCGATGCTGCCGCCGGACGCCCAACGTCTTGTCGATGATCACGCCTATTTCGCGGAGAAGAACATGCTGGGACTTCGAAACACGCGGATCGGAAACCTGCTCGGCCTCTCGGCCGTCACGCTGCCGACGCGCACGCCGATGTGCGGACTGATGATCATG
This sequence comes from Pseudomonadota bacterium, assembly GCA_039033215.1. Classification (GTDB taxonomy): domain Bacteria; phylum Pseudomonadota; class Alphaproteobacteria; order Rhodobacterales; family Rhodobacteraceae; genus Thermohalobaculum. The sequence goes on from JBCCDA010000013.1 coordinate 58,583, forward strand.
GCACCGCCCGCATCGGAGGCGCGGCTTCTGTCCATCGCCGCCGCCATCGAGGCCGCGATATGAGCGCGCCGGGCGGGATCGGGCTTGCGATCACCTTCATCTACTACCGCGACCTCCCGCGGGCCGAGGCGTTCTGGCGCGATGTGATGGGCCTCGAGATGGCGATCGACCAGGGCCAGGTGGCAAAGATCTTCCGGATGGCGGATGGGGCACATATCGGCCTCGTGGACGAGGCGCACGGCATGAACGACTGGACCGAGGACAAGCCCATCCAGATCTGCCTGCGCGTCGCGGATGTCGACGCCTGGTACGCCTACTGCCAGTCGTTCCGCCCGAAGAACCTCAGCCAGATGTTCCAGAACGACAGATTGGGCATCCGGGCCTTCGTCTTCGACGACCCGGAGGGCTATCAGGTCGAGATCCAGACAGTGACCCGGAACGACCTGCTGATACCGTGACGACGTCGGTCCAGCACTACCTCACCCCATTGGGCGTCGCGGTCTATGACGCCATGTATCAGGGCAGCCTGAACGGCGACGGCGCGTTCTACGTAGGATGCGCCCAGGAAGCCGGCGGCCCCGTGCTCGAGTTCGGCGCGGGCACCGGGCGGATCAGCCGCATCCTCGCGGCGGCGGGGTGCGAGGTCACTGCCGTAGATCTCTCGCCTCAGATGCTGGCCGCGGCCAGGGTGAACGCGGCAGATGACGCGGCGCGCGGCAGGATCACGTGGCTGGAGGGCGACATGCGCAGCCTCGATCTTGGCCGCACATTCGGCAGCGTCATTGTCCCGGCACGAAGCTTCATGCATCTGCTGACGCCCGATGCTCAGCGGCGCGCGCTAGAAGTGTTCCGTACCCATCTGGCGCCCGGCGGGCGACTGGTACTGGATCTCTTCGATCCCGATCTCGAGATGCTGGTGGCACCCTTGCAACCCGAGAAGGAACTTCTGCATGCGAAGCATCCACTGACCGAGGCACGCTACCGCCGCACGGTGACGGACCGGACAATCGATCCGGAACACCAGATCATCCACGAGACGATCACGGTCGAGGAATTGGGCCCCGAAGATCAGGTCCTCGCTGCCGAAGACGCCTCTTGGCGGCTCCGCTGGTCGGTGCGCCAGGAGATTGCATACCTGCTGGAACTCACCGGCTTCAGGGCGGTAGCCGAGTATGGTGACTTCGACCGCGGCCCGCCCGGGTATGCACGCGAGCAACTATGGCTGGCCGAAGCGGTCTAACCTGCGCCACAATTCTGCTGAATCTAGACCCGGAGGGCGCAAACGGTTATGTTGTGTTCTCAGGGCGCGACAGACGCCCGGCGAGAGGTTTTTGATGCAGTATCCAGACAGGTACGCCAACCTGCCGGAATACGCTTTTCCGCGTTTGCGCCGTCTTTTGGGCGGGCGAACCGCGGGCGGGCCAGAGATTGCCATGTCGCTGGGCGAACCGCAGCACGCAGTGCCGGAGTTTGTTGGCCCGATCATGCTGGAGCATACGGCGACGCTGTCGAAGTATCCTCCCAACGAGAGTATCCCGGGCCTGCGTCAGGCGATCTCGGACTGGCTGGCGCGACGCTACGGCGTCGCCGAAGGCTACCGTGATCCCGACACCCAGATCTTCCCGCTGAACGGCACGCGCGAGGGGCTTTTCAACAGCTGTCTGGCGCTCTGCCCCGAACAGAAGAACGGCGAACGCCCGGCTGTGCTGCTGCCGAACCCGTTCTACCAGTGCTACACTGTCGCGGCCATCACCGCAGGGGCCGAGCCCATCTACCTGCCTTGCGGACCCGAGACCGGGTTTCTGCCCGATTTCGCGGGGCTCCCCGCGGCGCTGCTCGACCGCACGGCGATCGTCTACATCTGCTCACCCGCCAATCCGCAGGGCGTGGCCGCCGACCGCGGCTATTGGCAGACGCTGCTGACCCTCGCCGACACGCACGACTTCAAGATCTTCGCGGACGAGTGCTACTCCGAGATCTACCGCGACACGCCGCCCGTCGGTGCGCTGCAGGTGGCCTCCGAGATCGGGGCCGACCCCGAGCGGCTGGTGTGCTTTCACTCGCTCTCGAAACGCTCGAACCTCGCCGGGCTCAGGTCGGGGTTTGCCGTGACGGGGGCCCAGAATCGCACCCGGATGCTGCAATTGCGCGCCTATGCCGGAACGCCGCTGCCGATCCCGGCTCAGCACGCCGCCGCTGCCTGTTGGGCGGATGAGGAGCATGTGGTCGCCAATCGCGCGCTCTACCACCAGAAGTACGAAATCGCGGACCGCGTTCTTGGCAATCTGCCGGGCTACATGGCGCCTGAGGCGGGTTTCTTCCTGTGGCTCGACGTGGCCCGAGCGGGCATGGATGGCGAGGCCGCCGCCGTGCGACTTTGGGAGGAAGCGGGGGTGCGGGCGTTGCCCGGCGCCTATCTCTCCCGCCCGATCGCGCCGGAGTTAGGCGGCGGGGATCCTGGTACCGATTATCTGCGCCTCGCGCTCGTCGCGCCGGCCGAACAGGTCTCGCGGGGCCTGGAAGCGGTGCGCGCGGTGCTGGCATGATGCGAGGGGAAGCAGACTGATGGCGATTTTCTACGGGGACAGCCCCAAGACACCGCTGATGGATGCGTCGATGTCGGCCTCGATGCGCCGCCTCGTACTGACACTCTGGGGCCTTGGGTTCGGACTTGCAGCGACGGCACTGGCAGCACTGCTGTGGTCCTACGACGTCGCGGATCCGAGCCCCTTCAGCGCAACCTCTCAAGAGGCCACGAACTGGCTGGGCGAGCCTGGCGCGTTCATCGCCGACACACTGATGCGGTATATCGGCCTTGGCGCTTGGTCAGTGGTGCTGTTCCTCGGTGCGTGGTCGGCCCGCTTCGTCCTGCAGCTTGGTCCCGAGCGGATCTGGGCGCGCCTGATCGCCGCGCTGCCCTTCTTCATCCTGGCAACCGTGTTCTCCTCGACCCACGCCGTCCACGAAAGCTGGCCTCTGGCGGACACGGGGCTCGGCGGCATGATGGGCGACTCGGGCGCACGCGGGTTCCTGGGAATGGTGCCGCTGCCCGCAGTCCAGGCGCTCGCGGTGCTCAGCATCCTGCTGGGGCTCGGCGTTCTCTGCCTCGGCGTGATTGCGCTGGGCTTTTCGGGGGAAGAAATCAGGCGGCTTGGCCGCTGGCTCGGGCAGTCGCTGGGTACCGTCACGCGGTATGGCTGGCTCACTGCTTCGTCTGGTGCGGCGACCGCCGCCAGACGTATTGCGGAGGCGCGCACGAAACCGCGGTCAGAGAAGCTGGAACCCGCCGAACCGACCGGGACCTGGCGCCTCAAGATGCCGACCATACCGGGCGCACTCGGCCGACTGCAGGAAGCACGACCCGATTTGCCGGGCATCCTCCGTGACGGGACGTCCGGACGCGATGGCGAGCCGCCGGTCCGCTTCGACAGCGATTCCGTCGATGGGCCTTACCTCGATCCAGACAACGACACCGGGCCGGAGACATCTGGCGAGAACGACGGCCCCGCGCTTCGTCGCGCGTTTGACCGGATGGCCGAGATCGACGGGCCAACCGAGCCCCTGGTCGCGATGCCCAAACCGCCGATCGAACGGCCGGCCCCACCAGCGACGATCAGCCGGCGCGCCGCCGCCGAGCGCCAACCCTCCCTGCTGCTGGACACGTCCGAGGCCGAAGTCTTCGAGCCGCCCGCGCTGGCGCTGCTGCAAAAGCCGAAACATGTTGTTCGCGCGCATAGCTCTGACATGGCGCTCGAAGAAAACGCGCGGATGCTGGAGACGGTGCTGGAGGACTACGGTGTGCGTGGCGAGATCGTGGCCGTCCGGCCGGGCCCCGTCGTCACGCTCTATGAACTGGAGCCGGCCCCCGGGCTGAAAGCGTCACGTGTGATCGGATTGTCGGACGATATCGCACGCTCGATGTCGGCGCTCGCGGCGCGTGTCTCCACGGTGCCGGGCCGGTCGATCATCGGCATCGAACTGCCGAACGCGGATCGCGAGACGGTCTGGCTGCGCGATCTCTTCGAGGCCAAGACCTACGGCGACTCCCGCTTCCCGCTGGCTCTGGCGCTCGGCAAGGATATCTCGGGTTCGCCTGTGGTCGCCAATCTCGCGAAGATGCCCCACCTGCTGATCGCCGGGACGACCGGATCGGGCAAGTCGGTCGCCATCAACACGATGATCCTGTCGTTGCTCTATCGCTTGTCGCCCAAGCAGTGCCGGCTGATCATGATCGACCCGAAGATGCTGGAGCTCAGCGTCTACGACAACATCCCGCACCTCTTGGCACCCGTCGTGACGGACCCCAAGAAAGCCATCGTGGCGCTCAAATGGGTCGTCGCCGAGATGGAAGAACGCTACCGCAAGATGTCCAAGATGGGCGTGCGCAACATCGACGGCTACAACGCCCGGGTGCGCGACGCCCTGGCGAAGGGCGAGGATTTCAGCCGTACGGTACAGACGGGCTTCGATGATGACACCGGCGAGCCCGTCTACGAGACCGAAAGCCTCACACCCGAGGAGATGCCCTTCATCGTCGTGATCGTCGACGAGATGGCAGATCTGATGATGGTGGCCGGCAAGGAAATCGAGGCCTGCATCCAGCGGCTGGCGCAGATGGCGCGGGCGTCGGGCATCCACCTGATCATGGCAACGCAACGCCCATCGGTCGATGTGATCACCGGTACGATCAAGGCGAACTTCCCGACCCGAATCTCGTTCCAGGTCACCTCGAAGATCGATTCGCGCACCATTCTGGGCGAGCAGGGGGCCGAGCAGCTCCTGGGCCAGGGCGACATGCTCTACATGGCCGGTGGCGGGCGGATTACCCGCGTCCACGGGCCGTTCGTGTCGGACGAAGAGGTCGAGGAGGTTGTCGCCTACCTCAAGTCCCTTGGCACGCCGGACTACGTCGGCGCGGTGACCGAGGGGGTGGACGACGAAGCGCAAGCCGCCGTCGATCTGAAACTCGGCCTCGCGCCTGCCGGTTCATCGGACGACGAACTCTACGATATGGCCGTCGCCATCGTCGCACGGGACCGCAAATGCTCGACCTCCTACATCCAGCGCAAGCTCGCCATCGGCTACAACAAGGCAGCGCGGCTGGTGGAGCAGATGGAGGACCAGGGCGTGGTCACATCCGCAAACGCGGTCGGCAAGCGCGAGATCCTGGTCGAGGAACGGTAGCTCCTGCGCCGGGCGGCCCCGCGCGTCAGGCGGCTTAGGTCGACGGCGCCGGCAGAGCTGCGAGCCATCAGCTCGTGCCGATCAGGTTGCCCCTAGTCGCGGTTCGACGGACAATGGGGCGTTGGCACGTATCACCCGCAGCCTCCCGATCTGGCCATCGGTGGGACGGATTGCTTTCGTCCTGAGAATCGCATGGTAAGCTGAGGGGGACATGAGTATGGGAACGTTTGACTCGCCGACGACAGAGCCGGCCGCATAACGAGCAAGGTGCCATGAACAGACGCCAGCTACTGCAGACCGCAACCGCCGCTACGCTGCTGCCCATCGGGGCCACGGCTCAGGTGAACCAAGGCGACCTGCTGAGAATATCGAACTACCTCAACGGCATCACGACCATGCAGGGCGACTTCGTGCAGGTGGGCCCGGACGGAGACTTGTCGGAGGGGCTTTTTTACATGCGGCGCCCCGGCCGTATCCGGTTCGAGTATCAGCCGCCGAACCCGACCTTGATCGTCGCAGACGGATTCTGGGTCGGTGTATTCGATGTCCTCGACAACACACTAGACCGCTTTCCCCTATCCGAGACGCCACTGGACCTGCTGCTCCGAGACCGGGTCAACCTTCGCACCGAAGGCGCGATCGAGTCGATCGAGCGTTCCGCCGGTCAGCTGCGCGTACGCGCCGTCGATCCCGACGCGCCGGATCAGGGCTCGCTCACGATGGTCTTCAACGACAATCCGCTGGAGCTGACCCAATGGATTGTAACCGACAGCCAAGGTCTCAACACCACCGTCGCGCTCTCGGGTACGCAGCGCAACGTGAGCCTTGGGGGAGAGCTGTTCTTCATCGAAGACCCCACCTGACGGGACGCGTTCTGACGGCCGACATTCGGGATCCGTCCGCCATCCTGCGGCGGCCGTGAACAACCACAGGTCTAGGAAGTGATCAGGGTGCGGCCGCGTCGCCACCTGGTCCGACGCATTCGGATCCCCCGGTCGGCGCCGGATGAGGTCGGCGTGGCTGCGGGACCGGCAGCTCCCTAGTCCCAGTCCAGCACCACCTTGCCGGAGGTCCCAGCCCGCATCTCGGCGAACCCGTCCTCGAAGCGGTCTATCGGCAAGCGGTGCGTGATCACCGGACTGACATCGAGACCACCCTGGACGAAGGCGATCATCTTGTACCAGGTCTCGAAGATCTCGCGACCATAGATCCCCTTCATCGTCAGCATCTTGAAGATGACCATGTTCCAGTCGATCTCGAACGCGGTCGGCGCGATGCCCAGAATGGCGACCTTGCCGCCATTGTTCATCTTGTCGATCATGTCGCGGAAGGCAGGCGCAGCGCCGGACATCTCGAGCCCGATATCGAAGCCCTCCGTCATACCAATCCGTTGCATCACGTCGCCAAGATCCTCCTCTGCCGCGTTCACGACTGTCTCGATCCCGACGCGGCGCGCAAGCATCAGCCTCTCGGGCCGGACATCGGTGATGACGACCTTTCGGGCCCCTGCCAGCCGCGCCACCATGGCCCCCATGATCCCGATCGGGCCGGCGCCTGTCACCAAGACATCCTCGCCGACGCAGTCAAAGGACAGGGCCGTGTGCACCGCATTGCCGAACGGATCGAAGATCGCCGCGATCTCATCCGGGACATCATCGGGGATTGGCACGACGTTCTGCTCGGGCAGGACCAGATACTCGGCGAACGACCCCGGCCGGTGCACGCCGACGCCAAGGGTATTCCGGCAAAGATGGCCACGCCCCGCCCGACAGTTGCGGCAGGTGCCGCAGGTCACATGCCCCTCGCCCGACACCCGTTGACCGATGGCGTAACGAAGGGCTGCCGGGCCCTTTCCCACAATCTCGCCCATGAACTCGTGACCGACGACCATGGGCACCGGGACATTTGCAGCGGCGAAGGCATCCCAGTTCCAGATGTGCACGTCCGTGCCGCAGATGGCGGACTTGCGAACCTTTATCAGGACCTCGTTTGGTCCCGGCTCGGGAACGGCGACGTCCTCCATCCAGAGACCGGCCTCAGCCTTCGCCTTTACCAGCGCCTTCATTCGATCCGCCATCGCCCGGTTTCCCCTGTATCCGGCCTGCTTTCGTCAACTGCAAAGCGTGATGGAGGTCCCGGGTCAAGCCCGGGATGCATCCACGCGTGCGGCCTCCGCCAAGGCTTCGATGTGGAGTGCGGCGAGATCAATAACCGGATAGCCCGGGTCCTGGTCCTCAAAGGCTAGGAACAGGTCCGTCCCGCCCAGGACAACGGCCTCTGCACCAGCCGAGATCATTTCCCGCCCGGCACCATGGAAGGTCTCGACCTCCTCTGGCGTGACTTTCCCGCGCATCGCCATGGCACCGTACGCTGCCGCTGCGGTGCCGAACGCGGGTCCCACCGGCGCAATCGTCTCGACGCCTGCGGCGGGCAGCCGCCCGTAGAGGCCGGTTTCCATGACCAGCGCGGTGCCCAGCAAGCCGACCCTGCTCAGGCCGAGAGCAGCCACCTTGGGCGGCACCAAATCGAGGAGATTCATCACCGGGAGCGGAGAGACAGGCAGAAACGCATCGATACAGAAGTGCCCACCACCCGAGGTGATGGCCACACAGTCGGCTCCCGCCCGTTGCAACCGTACAGTCAGGCGTCGATATATCTCGGCCTGCGCCGCCTGGTGCCCCGCCTGAAGGTTCTGGACCAGAACCTGCGCGGAAGCATGGGCAATGGTGAGGTCCAAACCCGTACCCACTGCCTTGATCAGCCCGCGATGGTAGAAGTCCGTCGCGGCGGGTCCGATGCCGCCGATCAGTCCGATATGCATGGACGCCTCCTGACTCTCCCACGCCACCATGCCTTCGGCGATCTGCCGACGCCAATGATTTCCCTTGACGGCGAACAGCATCAGCCGTTGTGGAATGTGGGATCAGATCGGACGGAACACGTGGCGGATCGCGACAAATCTGCGGCTAACAACACTGTCCGCGCGCCGCCCGGTCTTGCTGCGCAAGCCCAGTAGGCTTCCGTCCAGGCCCGCCCCCACCCCCACCACCGCCAAAGATCGCTGAGCGATCTTGTGGGCCTCAAGACGACGTCCGGACGCTTGTCCAATGCCGGTGTGGTGCCGCTCTGTCCCCGTTTTGACACTGTCGGCCCGTTATCCCGCACA
>JBCCDA010000014.1:0-64355 GCA_039033215.1 Pseudomonadota bacterium
CGGGGTGTCGTGATCTATCCCCAGCTTTCGAACCCGTTCACGCAGATCCAGGGGTTCGGCGACTGGAGCGTGCTTCCCTCGGACAACCCCGCGAACGCACCGCTGGTGAAGATGCGCCTGCAACCCCAGGCCGGCAATCATCCGATCGTCAGTTGGTTCGCCCGACCGGCCGGTCAGGGCAGGATGTACAACCTCTTCCAGGGCACAGCGCAGAACGGACACCAAGTGCAGGTCGAGACCCAGTGCATGCGGATGTGAGGCAACCCCTGCCTCACCCGCCGAGCAGAACTCCGTACCCGAAGTAGACCGCCGCCAGAAAGAACGCGATGGTGATGGCACCGGGAATGTACTGACCGAAGTACTGATTGGCGTTTCCGGGGAAGAGGCGCGCCTCGACCTTGGCTTCCGCCCGTCGTCGTGCCCTAGACAGCGGATGGGTTTCATCGCTGTCGATCTCCTCCAGCAGATACTTCACCAGAACGTGCGTCCTGAAGAGCGCCCTCCAGAACAAGAGCGAAAGGAAGAACGCGATTGCCACCAGCGCGGCGCGTTCGCCGGTCGCCTGCACCTGCGTGAGGCCAGCGCCAACGACCCCGGCGAACCCCAGATAGAAGTTGAAGCGGCTCGTCAGCAGCCCCTCGAGATACTCGCGTTCCTCGTCCAGTGTCCGCTTGGACACGGCAGGCGCGGGGGTGGGTTGATCGTTGGCTTCCGCCATCTCTTGGATCCCCAGTTGGCCGCGGTTCCGATACACTATCGAGCGCGGATGCCACTTTGTCGATGGGACGCCGTTGACCCCAGTTGACCTTCGTCAAGGCAGCCTCGACCCCATCCTGCCATAGTCCGTTCGTATGGGAACGGAGGACAGCACATGCTCAGCATCACCAAACCCGCCCCGAACCGGGTCGACATTCAGGTGTCGGGCGAGATCGACAGCGACACAATGGACGCAGGGCTCAGGGACCTGCTCGAGAAGTCCGCGGACGTCTCGGAGGGGCGGATGCTCTACACGCTGACCTCGATCGCGCTGCCCACCTTCGGGGCCTTTGGGGTCGAGATGCAGTATCTGCCCAAGCTCTTCGGGTTGCTTGGCAAGTTCGAGAAATGCGCGGTGGTCTCGGACGCAGGCTGGGTGCGCACGGCGGCGGAGGTCGAGGGGCGGCTGATCCCGGGGCTCGAGATCAAGTCGTTCATGCCCTCCGAACACGACGCGGCGGAAGCCTGGCTCGCAGCCTGACCTCGGCGGGGTGTCTCAAACTGGAAAGGCCCGTTTAGGGCGGGTGGTGTCCGGATAATCGGACGGCGGCCAACCGGCCGCAAAGGTCCCCGGGGTACCAGGGCCGCCGGCGTCACCGGCGATTTCTTTAACGTGCCTCCGCGAGTGTTGCTGACCGCAACGGGCACGGCGCTCATGATTGCGCGGATCTGTCTGGGTCCAGACCCCTAAAATTCGATGAAAGTTTGACGGGGCGAGCCTAGAGTGCGCGAAATGGCCAAGGAGCGCACGATGACCGAAACAGCGGATATCCTGGTGATCGGGGCCGGCATGGCCGGATGCGGGGCGGCGGCGGAACTGTCGGGCGATGCCCGGGTCACCGTGCTCGAGATGGAGGAACGGCCCGCCTACCACACCACCGGGCGCTCTGCGGCGACGTTCATCCTGAACTACGGCAACGACGTGCTGCGCGCGCTGAACCGGGCGTCCGAGGACGTCATGCGGACAGGCGGGGAGCTGGCGGATCAGGGTTTCCTCACCCCCCGCGGGGTTCTGCAGGTGGAAGAAGAGGGCGAGGCCGAGCATTTCGAGGCGTACACTGCCGGGTCCTCCGGTCTCGAGATCCTGACGCCCGAGGAGGTGATCAAGCTTTTCCCGATCTACCGGCCCGACAAGGTCGTGCGGGGTGCGCTGGAGCCCGATGCCTCGGACATCGATGTCGATGGGCTGCTGCAGGCCTACATCCGGCGGCTTCGGGCCAGTGGCGGGCGGATCGTGACGGGGGCCGAAGTCACGGGGATCAGCCGCAACGGGGTCTGGCGGGTCGAGACCAAGGCCGGGGTTTTTGAGGCGCCCGTCATCGTCAACGCCGCCGGGGCCTGGGGCGACCGGGTCGGCGCCCTGGCGGGGCTCGCCCCAGTCGGGCTACAGCCGATGCGCCGCACGGTGGCCGTGATCCCGACACCTCAGGATACGCGCCACTGGGCGCTGACGGCCTCGATCGCCGAGACATGGTATGCCAAGCCCGATGGCGGGCGGCTCTGGGTCTCGCCCGCGGACGAGGACCCGATGGACCCCCATGATGCCTACCCCGACGACATGGTGCTGGCCGAGGGGCTGCACCGCTTCAGCGAGGCGACGACCATGGAGGTCACGCGCGTCGAACGCTCCTGGGCGGGGCTGCGCACGTTTGCCCCCGACCGCACGCCCGTCAACGGGCCGGAGCCCGCGGCCGAGGGCTTCCACTGGCTCGTCGGCCAGGGCGGCTACGGCATCCAGACAGCCCCCGCCATGTCCCGGCTGGCCGCGGACCTGGTGCTGGGGCGGGTTCCTACGCTGGCAGCGGAGATCATCGGCAACCTCTCTCCCAGCCGCTTCCGGCAGCATAGACCCTGAACCACCCGTCTCCTGAGCCATCGCCCGAAGCGTTCAGGCCGAATGGAAACAAGAAACCATTTATAGTTACACTATAACGATCGGTGCCGGTTAATTTATCGGTCACTCTCTTTAAAATTACAGCGCACCTCTACGTTCCTGATCGGCCACGCAGAACGGCCATTACATGACTGTTCAGAACGGAGAGGATCACGATGACGACAAAACTGACCTGCGCCGCAATTCTCGCCATGGGACTGAGCGTGGCCGCCGGGAGTGCGCCCGCCTTGGCCGAGATGTGTGTCGGCTACGGCCCGCAGACCCCCCGCGACATCACGCAGACCGAGGGCCTCAACGAGCGGATCTTTGCTTTGGCGGAGTCCTCGACGAACATGAACCTCTGCAACATCCACTCCCACACGCAAGCCGAGCACAAGGGACCGGGCTTCGGCGTGCGCGGCGGCACGGGTGAGTTCGGCGGCTGGAAGTGTAATGGGACCGAGGATCTGACCGAGGCCGAACTGGCGCCGATGGACGGGCCGTATGGCAACGTCGTCCCGGGCGATACCATCGAAGTGCACTGGGTGCACACATCCTGCGACGTGCAGCCGGGCCCGGGGCTGGGGTCCTGTCTTTCCGATGCCTGCGCGAACCCGACACTGCGGGTCGAGGCCCAGGTCTTCCTGGTGGTCAATGATCCCAACGCGCTGGACTTCAACGACTTTGCCTACTCTGGCAACGTGCAGGACGGCTATCATCAGGCCAAGAGCATCCCGTCGGACACGGGCGAGCCCGTGGTCTTCGCAGGATCGACCACCGGGTCCAGCTACACTGAAGCGGTGTGCTCGCCCCTGCAGGTGACCTGGTCGGTGCGCCCGCAGTGCGCCAGGGTCCACATCGGCTCGCTGCACGAATGGGCCGAGACGAACCCGTTCGACGAGAAGAAATCGCACGGCGTGCGCCAGATCGTGACCTCGCCAGAGCTGCTGGCACCGATCAACTGAACCCGTACTGGGTCAGGCCGAAATGGGTGGGGCCACGGTCCCACCCGCCGCCCGGATCTGCTATGGCTCGCGGATGACACCGATCCTCTATTCCTTCCGCCGCTGCCCCTATGCGATGCGCGCCCGGTTGGCCGTTCTGGCTGCCGGAGTGGACGTGGAACTGCGCGAGGTCGTGCTGCGCGCAAAACCGCCGTCGTTCCTGGAGGTCTCACCGTCGGCCAGCGTGCCCTGTCTGGTCACGGCGGATGGCGTGATTGACGAAAGTCTGGATGTCATGCGCTGGGCCCTGGCGCAGCATGACCCGGAGGGTTGGCTGGAGATGCCGGTCGACGGGGATCAGTGGATCGAGCGATGTGACGGCCCGTTCAAACACGCGCTCGACCGGACCAAGTACGCGACCCGCTATCCGGAGGAGGACCCGGCGGTGCACCGGTGTGACGCCGAGGCGTTTCTGGCAGATCTCGACACGCAGATCGACGGCTGGCCGACTTTGCGATCCTGCCGTTCGTCCGCCAGTTTGCCTTCATCGACAAGGCCCGTTTCGACGCCCAGCATTGGCCTCGGCTGCAAGGTTGGCTGGCGCGGTTCCTGGCCTCGGACGCGTTCGCGCGCATCATGCCGAAGGTCCCCGCCTGGGAGGAAGGCACGACCGGCGAGCGCTTCCCCTGACCCCATAGGTTGGACACGGCCCACCAAGATCCGCTATATCTTGCGTTAACCCTCGGGTCCCTGCGATAGTGCAGGTTCACGTAGCGATGAGTCGCGAGAGCCATTCCATGAGTGCAGCATGAGTGCCAAGGACCTGTTCGGCGAGGATGCCGCCTCGAAGGCATATGACGCCTCCGCCATCGAAGTGCTGGAGGGGCTGGAGCCCGTGCGCAAACGCCCCGGCATGTATGTCGGCGGCACCGATGAGCGCGCTTTGCACCACCTGGTGGCCGAGGTTCTGGACAACTCGATGGACGAGGCGGTGGCAGGCCACGCCAGCCGGATCGAGATCGAACTCATGGCCGATGGCTCGTGCATCGTCACCGATAACGGGCGTGGCATCCCGGTGGATCCACACCCGAAGTTTCCCGGCAAGTCCGCGCTCGAGGTCATCCTGACCACGCTGCACGCGGGCGGCAAGTTCTCGGACAAGTCCTACGAGACATCGGGCGGCCTGCACGGTGTCGGCGTCTCGGTGGTCAACGCGCTCTCTGACCACCTGCGGGTCGAGGTCGCCCGTGATCGCCGCCTCTATGCCCAGGAGTTTTCGCGCGGGATAGCGCAGGGCCCGGTGCAGGAAATCGGGGCGGCCCCGAACAGGCGGGGCACCACCGTGACCTTCCACCCCGATGCCCAGATCTTCGGCACGTCCCTGCGCCTCAAGCCCGCGCGGCTGCACCGCATGGCACGCTCGAAGGCGTATCTCTTCCGGGGTGTCGAGATCCGCTGGCGCTGCGACCCCGCCCTGCTGGGACCGGGCGACGAGACCCCGTCCGAGGATACCTTCCGCTTCCCCGGCGGGCTCGAGGACTACCTGATGCACACGCTGGGGGGCACGGAGTTCTTCGGGGACGCGCCCTTCGCCGGAAAGGTCGACTTCAAGGAGCGTTTCCAGAACGGCGCGGTCGGGTCGGTCGAATGGGCGATCATCTGGACACCCGCCCGCGATCCCTCGTGCCAGAGCTACTGCAACACGATCCCCACACCCGAGGGCGGCACCCACGAGCAGGGCTTCTGGTCGGCGATCACCAAGGGCCTGCGCGCGCATGGCGAGCGGCTTGGCCAGAAAAAGGCAGCCCAGATCACGCGCGATGATGTGGCGGGCGCCGCCATGGCGATGATCTCGGCCTTCATCCGCGATCCCGAGTTCGTGGGCCAGACCAAGGACCGCCTGGCCACTGTCGAGGCCGCCAAACTGGTTGAGGCTTCGGTTCGCGACCGGATCGACACATGGCTCGCGGGCGACCCCGGCACCGCGGGGGCGATCCTCGATCACCTGGTGCTGCGCGCCGAGGAACGCCTGCGCCGCCGTCAGGAAAAAGAAACCAGCCGCAAGTCCGCCACCAAGAAGCTGCGCCTGCCCGGCAAGCTGGCGGATTGTTCCGATGCCACCCGCAAGGGGTCGGAGATCTTCCTGGTCGAAGGCGACAGCGCGGGCGGCTCGGCCAAGCAGGCGCGCAACCGCCGCACCCAGGCGGTGCTGCCCTTGCGCGGCAAGATCCTGAACGTGCTGGGCGCCGCGTCCGCGAAGCTCACGCAGAACCAGGAACTGGGCGATCTCTGCCAGGCGCTGGGGGTTCGACCCGGCACCGCCTACCGCAACGATGATCTGCGCTACGACAGGGTCATCATCATGACGGACGCGGATGTCGACGGCGCGCATATCGCCTCGCTCCTGATGACGTTCTTCTTCACCCAGATGCGGCCCATGATCGACGCGGGTCACCTCTATCTGGCAGCGCCCCCCCTCTACCGGCTGACGCAGGGCGCCAACATCGTCTATGCGATCGACGATGCCGAGAAGGACCGCCTGATGGCGGAAGGGCTGGGCGGCCCAAAGGGAAAGAAAGGCGGCAAGATCGAGATGTCGCGCTTCAAGGGCCTGGGCGAGATGATGCCCAAGCAGCTGAAGGAGACGACGATGGATCCCGACACCCGGCGACTGATCCGGGTCTCCATCGCTGATGACGAAGGCGACACCGGCGAACTGGTCGAGCGCCTGATGGGCAAGAAGCCAGAGCTCCGGTTCGAATACATTCAGGAACATGCCCGCTTCGTCGAGACGCTGGACGTCTGACCGCTTGGCATCTCACATTTCCGTCGATTGCTGTGCTAGCTTTCACGCGGCAATACGCAAGTGGGACGAGGTCATGTTCGAAAACAGCATCTCGAAGGTAAGCCGCAAACTCGTGGATCCGGATACCGGCCAGCAGTTTCTGATTGGCATGGACGCCAAGAAGAACACCTACATTATCGACACCGCGGCAGGACAGAATGGCACTCATTTCGTGCGCACGTCCGAGAGCGGCGGCGAGGACGATCCTCAGGCCACGTCCAATGTACTCAAGCGCGTCGCACTGGGCACGGGCGGTGTTGGTGGGGGTGCTGCGATCATGATGACGCGGGATGCCATTGCCAGCAAGACCGCGGGCCAGATCGGAGATATCATCTACAATGCCCCGCAGGTCGACGGATTTCAGTTTTCCAAGCAAGGAGCCGATCAGATCGGGAAGATCGTCGAGGGTCAGATGAGATCACCCTTGATCTGGCACGTCTTTCAGTTCCTTTCATTGTTCAGCTTGGCGTTCGGGCTTCGGCGCGCGATCTTCGGGGACGAACCCTTCTTGGACACGCTCCTGAAGACAGGGCTTGTCAGCGTCATCTTGTACGCTGGCTATCTCTTGATCCGCCATTTCTTCGGCACGTGAAGCGCCGCGCATGATGGCAGGTCTCGCCTACCTGACGTCCCGATAGCCATGCAGCTTGCCCCCTCCCGCCAGACAGGCCTGATCATCGCCGCCGGCACGATGCTGGTGGCACCCGGCATGGACGTGATCGCAAAACTCCTGACAAGCTACCACTCACCCGGTCAGATCGTGCTCGGCCGCTTCCTGGGCCAGACAATCCTGCTGCTCCCGCTCGTTGCCTGGGCCGGGCAATGGGGCCGACCGAAGGCCGGGCACCTGCTGGCCGGCGCCTGCCTGGCCGCAGCCCTTCTCTGTCTGAACGCGGCCCTGGTGGTGATGCCCGTTGCCAACGCCATCGCGATCTTCTTCGTCGAGCCGCTGGTCCTCACGCTCCTCTCCGCCGCCATCCTGAAGGAGACGATCGGGTGGCGGCGCATGACCGCGGTGCTGGTGGGGCTGATCGGCGCCATGATCGTGATCCGCCCCAATTGGGAGGCGTTCGGGCCGACCGCCCTCCTCCCGCTCGGCACAGCGCTGTTCTTCGCGCTCTACGTCATCGTCAACCGCGTCATGACGCTGGGCGGTCAAAGGCTTGCGCTGCAGTTCTGGACGGGCGTCTTCTCGTCGCTCGTGATCGGGGCGGCCTGCCTCGTCGGCGATGCGGCGGCGGTGCCCAGCCTCGCGCTTTCAGCGCTGAGCATGCCGACGATCTGGCTCTTTGCGGGAATGGGCGTGCTTGCTGTGATCACGCACCAGCTGATCCTCTACGCGCTCTCGATGATGCCTGCGAGCGTGCTCGCCCCGATGCAATATGTCGAGATCATCTCGGCGACCCTGCTCGGCTGGCTCGTCTTCAGTGACTTCCCGGACGCGTTGACGTGGCTTGGCGCCGCGATCATCATCGGATCGGGGGTTTATGTCTTCCACCGGGAACGACAGGTGAAGGAGGAGGGGTCATGAGGGCACCTGCGATCATGGGTCTGGCAGCGGTGTTGATGCTGGCCGCCTGCGACGAGCCGACCGTGATCACGCATGTCGACAAACAGCCCCATATGGAGATGTCGGATCTTGTCGTGATGCAGGGCCCCTCCGGCATCCCGGTCGAGATCCACGGGCTGCCGTGGGACGGCGCTGATCGCTCGGCGCTGGCGGCGGCGATCCGACCTCCTGCGGGTGCCAGCCAGGGCACGACCTTCTCCGCCCTGCCCCAGGGCGGTCATGCCGGGCGCCACGGCTGGCGGCTGGTGCTGCACTTCAATCCGCAGGGCGGCGTGCCCCGGTCCGATCACGACTGCAAACTCACGTCCGATGTGAAGACGAACGCGCCCCCGGATGGAAGCTATGCCGTCAACGTCACCTTCTGCGAGGGAGCTGCCTGGCAGGCGCACGCCTATCTGAAGGTGCTGGAGGCCGAGCCCGGGGACATCGATGCCTTCTCGGCCGCGCTCCGCCAGACGATGCTCGCGATCTTCCGCGAGAACAGCGATCACGACCGCTGACGGGGTTGCATTGCAGGCTGATCTGCCCTATCTGCCCCGTCTCGCTTTGGGGGTGTATAGCTCAGTTGGTAGAGCAGCTGACTCTTAATCAGCGGGTCCTAGGTTCGAGCCCTAGTACACCCACCAATCAAACCAGAAACTTAGGCGGAGATCAGACGAAGGCGCACTCTGCCCGTCTGCCACCTGACTTCCACTGTCGTCGCCTTTGGTTGGGACACTCCAACCGAATGGCCCCATTTGACATTGGAAACATCGACTACGCCGGACTTGGGCCTGACCTAGCCCCTTTGAACGCAGCCCCTTCGAATGGAAAGTTGGCTTGTTCAATGGAGAGGAACAATGGGCGAGAGGTGCTACAAACCCGAAGAGATTACCTCGAAGCTACGTGAGACCGGGGTGGTCGAGGTACTGCTCAACCACAATTGGATCAGCATTGATGACCAGGCGGCAAAGATGCCTGTCCAGCAGATCTATCGTGACATCTTTCGGGAAGACGACCTGTTGTCGTCGATGAAGATTCACGCCCTACTGAAGGATATCGTGGGTCGGAAACGGCTGGGGTTCAAGGGAACATCAGGGACCGGTCACGAGACCCCGGACGAGACCGCCGCGATGATGGGCCTCTGACCGAGTGGATTGGCAGACAAGTGCTGGCCAACTCCAGGCCCACTTTACCCGAATGAGTTGCCCGAACTAGGCCGCGAGACGACCTGATGAGCGCAACCGCCATTTGCCAGACAGTCTCGGCGGCTGCTGCACGCTGATGTCCGCTAGCGCATCACACCGCAAGTCCCCTTGACGGGACGAGCACGCAGCCGATTGGGCGATCCGTTGGTGATTTTCTGGTCTCGAAGCGATGAGCGTTGAGAACGCGGCGTTCGTTGCGGATGCAACATCTCTACGCGGGTCCAAAAAGCGGGCGTTGGCCCACTGCCACACGTGCTTGAGATCCAGCACCCCTCCGGAATAACTGACCGGGCGGACGTTTGCCCTTTTGATCGGCATCAATTTATGATTTTAAAGTTTTAACAGAATCCCGCATAAGCTGCATTTTGGGCGATTGAAGAATGTCGAAATTCGAACCGCTCAACCAAGATATGACTTGGATTGAACCCGGACAGTTTCTTATGGGTTCGGATGCGCATTATCCCGATGAAGCTCCAGTACGTAGAGTACGAGTAGACGGCTTCTGGATGGAGACGACAGCCGTTACTAATGCGCAGTTCAAAGAATTTGTAGATGAAACCGCCTATACGACCGTCGCAGAGCGGCCTTTGAACCCTGCTGACTTCCCTGGTGCAGACCCTCTTCTACTCGCGCCAGGATCGTTGGTGTTTCACATGACGAAAGGTCCGGTTGATCTTCGAAACATTGCGAACTGGTGGTCCTATGTGCCGGGGGCATGCTGGCGGCATCCCGAAGGTAGCGGCAGTGACATAGACGGCCGCCTCGACCACCCGGTTGTTCAGGTCGCATATGAAGATGCGGAAGCCTATGCGGATTGGGCTGGCAAGGCCCTGCCGACGGAAGCGGAATGGGAGTTCGCAGCACGGGGAGGACTGGAGGGCGCAGCCTATGTCTGGGGCGACGAACTTACCCCCCGTGGGAAAGTCATGGCAAAGACCTGGCAGGGCGAGTTCCCATGGCGGAACAAGGCGAAGAAGAAGCTGGCCCGAACGGCCCCGGTCGGCTCCTATCCTCCAAACGGCTATGGGCTGTACGACATGGCCGGAAACGTGTGGCAGTGGACAACCGACTGGTATGTCAACGGCCACCCGCAAAAAGATACATCATCATGCTGCACACTCGATAACCCGCGCGGGCCATCGGTGGACGCCAGCTACGACCCCCAGATGCCGCAGGTCAAGATTCCGAGAAAGGTCGTCAAAGGCGGCTCTTTCCTCTGCGCGCCAAGTTACTGCCGACGCTACCGCCCGGCAGCGAGACACGCGCAGATGATTGACAGTGGCATGAGCCACATTGGTTTTCGGTGCATCAGACGAACAGCAAACTCAGGAGAGGACGGGAACTGAAATGAGTGAAGAAAATGTCGAAAAAAAAGGTATTAGCCGGCGCACGATACTTCTTTCCAGCGCATCAGCCATAGCTGCTGCCGGTACCGCTGTTGGCATGGCGAAGCAAGTTGCGGCTCAGACCGCCTCAGCCGCCGGCGATCAGCCGAATATTCTGGTGATCTGGGGGGATGATATCGGCCAGTCCAATATCTCCGCCTACACCATGGGCCTGATGGGGTATCGCACGCCCAACATCGACCGGATCGCAAATGAGGGCATGATTTTCACCGACTATTACGGCGAACAGTCCTGCACCGCGGGGCGATCGTCCTTCATCATGGGACAGTCCGTTGTCCGGACCGGTCTGTCGAAAGTTGGTCTGCCGGGTTCAGACCTTGGCATGCGGGTTGAAGAACCGACGATTGCGGGCCTGCTCAAGGGCCAGGGCTATGCGACGGGTCAGTTCGGCAAGAACCACCTTGGCGACAGAGACGAGATGCTGCCGACGAACCACGGGTTCGATGAGTTCCTCGGCAACCTCTACCACCTCAACGCTGAGGAAGAGCCTGAGAACGAAGACTATCCAGGCGATATGACGATGCCGAACGGTCGGACGTTCCGGGAGAACTACGGTCCTCGTGGCGTGATCAAATCGACGGCTGGTGGTCCGATCGAAGACACCGGTCCTCTCACCAAAGAACGGATGGAAACCGTGGATGATGAAACGGTCGCAGCAGCGATCGACTTCATCAAGCGCAAGACGGAACTGGGTGTGCCGTGGTTCTGCTGGTGGAGTGGCACGCGCATGCACTTCCGGACGCACGTCAAGGAAGAGATGCGCGGCGTCTCCGGACAGGATGAGTACTCCGATGGCATGGTCGAACATGACATGCACATCGGTCAGTTCCTGGAACTTCTGGACGAACTGGGAATTGCCGAGAACACCATTGTTCACTACTCGACCGACAACGGGCCGCACATGAACACGTGGCCGGATGCGGCGATGACACCGTTCTTTGGTGAGAAGAACACGAACTGGGAAGGCGGCTGGCGTGTGCCCTCAATGGTTCGTTGGCCTGGCAAGATCGAAGCAGGCTCGGTGTCCAACGAGATCATGCATCACATGGACTGGTTGCCGACATACCTCGCAGCCGCAGGTCGTCCTACGGTGAAAGAGGAACTGCTTGATGGCATCACCGTTGCCGAAGTCGGCGAGGGGCGTGACTACCGGGTGCATCTGGATGGCTACAACTTCCTGCCCTACCTGACAGGTGAAGTTGAAGAAGGACCTCGCGAAGAGATTTTCTACTTCTCTGACGATGGTGACCTGACGGCGTTGCGGTTTAACGATTGGAAGCTGATTTTCCTGGAGCAACGCGCGTACACCACCCTCAAAGCTTGGTCCGAGCCGTGGACGGAGTTGCGACTGCCGCTGATCTTCAACCTGCGTCGCGATCCCTACGAGCGTAGCTACCGTACGTCGAACACCTATTACGACTGGATGATCGATCGCGCCTACATGCTCGTCCCGGCTCAAGCGTATGTCGGCAAGTTCCTCGAGACGTTCCGGGAATATCCACCACGCCAGAAGGCGGCGAGCTTCAGCCTTGACCAAGTCATGGAGAAACTGTCCCGGCCGGGTGGATCACAATAAAGCCGCAAGTCGAAATAGAAGGGCCGCCAAACGTGGCGGCCCGAATCTGATACGTAGAAAGAACTGATATGATCACCCGTATTGTCATCGCAGTTGTCATGGTTTTTGGTGCTTCAGCCGCGTGGGCAGATCCTCTTCCTTCGTGGAACGAAACGGACGCGAAGAAGAGAATTATTGAGTTTGTCACCAGCGTCACCGACGCAGGTGCCGATACCTATGTCACACCTGCTGACCGCGTGGCGGTTTTTGACAATGACGGCACCCTTTGGGGTGAGCAGCCGTTCTACTTCCAAGCGCTCTATGCCTTTGATCGCATTGCGCGGATGGGGGCTGAAGACCCGTCCATTCTCACGAGCGACGTCCTGCGGGCCGCAGCAGCCGGAGACATGAAAGGCGCGCTGGCGGAGGGGGAAGAGGGGCTCTTGGAAATTGTGAGCGTCTCCCATTCGGGGCTCAGTGTGGATGCGTTCCAAGAGGATGTGCGCGACTGGCTTGAGCGTTCGCGGCACCCAAGCACCGATATGCGCTATGACGAGATGGTGTACCAGCCGATGCTGGAGCTGCTCAGCTATCTACGGGATCAGGGTTTCAAGACGTTCATCGTCTCTGGTGGCGGGGTGCATTTCATGCGCGCCTTTGCTGAAGAGGCCTACAATATTCCCCCGGAACAAGTGATCGGGTCGCAGCTGGAAACCAGTTACCAGGTGGTTGATGGCGTGCCCACGGTTGTCAAGGAACCCGGCATCGCCTTTGTCGACGACAAGGGGGGCAAACCCGTGGGTATTGACGCAAAGATCGGGAAGCGCCCGATTTTCGTGGGTGGCAACTCGGATGGCGACTTCGAGATGCTCGAGTGGTCGACGGCGGGCGACGGTCCCCGCTTTGGTCTGATTGTCCATCATACCGACGCGGACCGCGAGTTCGCATATGACCGGGACAGCCATGTTGGCAAACTGATGCGGGGTCTGGACGAAGGCCCGGACCGGGGATGGCTGATCGTGGACATGAAAGAAGACTGGTCCCAAGTCTGGCCGTAGACCCGGCTGTCGGCAGCGGGGCAGAGCATCCCAACCTCGCACCAAATCGGTGAGCTTGGAGCTTGCATCGCTCCGCCGGTTGTCGGGAGAATGGTCACAGGGAGGAAAGCGGCGTGTCAGGCAATGTCATCCAAGTGACACTCTTGGTGTTGTGAGGTGCCTAGACGACGTGCACTCTCAGTTCATTGGTGTCAGATCTCAGTTAGCACCCGGTGGAGGCGCTCTGGTGGTCTGCCGAGTATCCCCGTTACGCCGCTTTGGCAGCGTATCGCCAAGACATGAGGTCTTTCAGCCGGGTGATCCTTTGGTCGGCGATGCAGTCGAGAACCCAGGTTAGCCAAGCGTGCGGATCGACGCGGTTCAACTTGGCGGTTGCGATCAGGGTTCAGGCGATTGAGGCGGCCTTTCCGCAGAATTGTTATCGATCTCAAGGAAGCCATACTCGAGACATGGCGAAGTTTCTTGATGCGCGTCAGGGCGTAACGGATCGCTTTGGCGAGTTCTGACTTACCTGGAATCCGCGACAACTGCGCCGCCAACCAAATCTACAGATCACTGAAGCCGGAATAGCCGTCGGCGTGCATCCAACCCCGGAAGGACGCCAGATGGGCTGTGGGATCAGAGGGCAGCGGTTTTGGCGCTTCCGACATGCCCTGGTTTGTACTCGGCCAGCAGGTCAACGTGAGCCCTATGGCGCTGGATTTGTTGATAAATTACCGGTGGTCAGCGCCTTCCAGGTGCGTCTGGGCATACGCCAATCGATGTCTTCGAGAAGCATCGAGAACTGCGTTGGTGTGACGGACACCTTGCCATCTGTGGGCGGCGGCAAAACGAAGCGGCCCTTCTCCAGACACTTGCTGTAACGACAAACCCCTTACTATCGAACTGTCGCAACTGTCGCTCGGAACCATTGGCGTAACCTTGGCGACATCTCTAGGTATTTTCGGCCAGATGAATGCGCGCGCGGGTGCTGTCAGCGGGCGACCACCCCGAGTGTATCGAGCGCAATGGCGAGCGCGGGCGGAAGCGTCATATCCCCCGCTCGACCGGCGCGGACATCGGGTGGCGCATCCTCGACTGTCAGGTAGCGCCAGCCCTGGAAGGGACGTTTGGCGCGCGCCTCAACCTGGATGATCTCGGGTGACAGGACGAGGTCGCAACGCCGGATCCCGTCCTCGCGGATGACCTCTTGCAGGTCCTCAATCCGCTGACGCGCAAGGACCGCACCGCGGATGACCCAGTAGAGCGAGCCACCATCGAGTATTTCTTCCGCGCGCTTGGGCCACATACGGGTGGTGTGGCGCGGGCGCGGGTCCTGGCCGAGGCGGCGGCGATCGGCGGCGCGCTCTGCCTGCCACTGAGCAAGATCATCCAGCGACTCGGCGCCAACGCTCAGCTTGATCATGTTGAGCGCCATCAGCCCAGCCCCAGCACATCGGTCATGGCGTACTCTCCCGGATTCTGATCCTGCGCCCATAGTGCCGCGCGCACTGCGCCACGCGCAAAGAGCATCCGGTCAGTTGCGATATGCTTGAGCGTCACACGCTCGCCCGCCCCGGCGAAGATTACCTCGTGCTCGCCAACGACATCGCCTCCGCGCAGGGCCGAAAAGCCGATATCGCCCTGGCGCCGCGTACCGGTCTGGCCGTCGCGGCCCCTGTCGGCATGATGGGCGAGCTCGATCCCCCGGCCTTCTGCAGCGGCCTCGCCGAACATCAGCGCGGTGCCGGAGGGGGCATCTACCTTGCGGTTATGGTGCATCTCGACGATCTCGACATCAAAGTCCTCGCCGAGGGCAGCGGCGACCTGGCGGATCAGCACCGTGAGCAGATTGACACCCAGCGACATGTTGCCCGCCCGCACGATCGTGGCATGGCGCGCTGCGGCGGCGAGCTTGTCGAGATGCGCGGGTTCAAACCCCGTTGTACCGATCACATGGATCAGCCGCGCCTGAGCCGCCAACGCCGCATGGGCGACCGTGGCGTCCGGCGAGGTGAAGTCGAGCACGGCGCGGGCGGTGACGAAGACCTCGAGCGGGTCGTCTGAGACAGTGATACCGCGCGCAGATCCGCCCATGGCCACCCCGATGTCCTGGCCTATCCACGCATGGCCCTGGCGTTCAGTGACGCCGGAGAGGGTGCAGCCCTCTGCCTCATCCACGGCCTGGATCAGCATCTGCCCCATGGCGCCGGAGCAGCCAGTAACGGCAACGGGTATGGGTTCGCTCATTGTGTCTCCCCGAATCTCACCCCCAAGATATAGGGCTTGAGCGTGGGGGCAAGCTGTACGGTGCGTGGGTCCGCGCACCCCACGCCAGTTGACAACGCGGTCCCCCATGGCGAAAGCGAGCAAAAAGGCGGGAGGAACCAAATGCGCGCATTCACCTTTCCGGGCCAGGGCTCGCAGACGATAGGCATGGGTAAGGACCTGGCTGACGCCTATCCGGCGGCCAGGGCGGTTTTCGACGAGGTCGACTCTGCCCTGGGCGAAGCGCTATCGGCGCTGATCTGGGAAGGTGAGCAGGAGACGCTGACCCTCACCGCCAATGCGCAACCGGCCCTGATGGCGACTTCACTTGCAGCCATGCGGGCGTTGGAGGCCGAGGGCGTTACCGTCGAGGCGGCATCCTTTGTGGCGGGGCACTCGCTGGGCGAATACTCGGCGCTGGCCGCGGCAGGCGCGTTCTCCGTGGCTGATGCCGCCAGGTTGCTGCGCTTGCGCGGCACGGCCATGCAGGAGGCGACTCCGGTTGGGGTTGGCGCCATGGCCGCCGTGCTGGGCCTGGACTTCGAGGCCGTGACGGCCCTGGCCGAGGAGGCCGCACAGGGTGAGGTCTGCCAGGCGGCCAATGACAACGACCCGGGCCAGGTCGTGGTCTCCGGCGACAAGGCGGCGGTCGAACGTGCTGTCGAGATGGCCAAGGAGAAGGGTGCCAAACGGGCAATCCTGCTGCCGGTCTCGGCACCTTTTCACTCGGCGCTCATGGCCCCTGCGGCGGAGCGGATGGCCGAGGCGCTGGCGGATACCGACATACAGGCGCCCAAGGTGCCGTTGGTGGCCAATGTCCGCGCGGCGGCGGTCACAGACCCGGCCGAGATCCAGACCTTGTTGGTCGAACAGGTGACAGGGGCGGTGCGCTGGCGCGAGTCCGTGCTCTACATGGCATCGCAGGGGGTCACGGAACTGGTCGAGATCGGAGCAGGCAAGGCGCTGAGCGGTATGGCGCGGCGGATCGAGCGCAGCCTCTCGGTGGCCCAGGTCGGCACCGCGGACGACGTCAGAAAACTGGCCGAGGCGATGGCCGGGGCCTGATCCCTCCAAACACTCCAAACAGCGACCCTCCAGAAAAAACCGGCCCCAGAGCATGGGGCCGGAGTTCACCGCCGGGTACGAAGCGGTGGGAAAAACCCCGGGGGAGAGGGAGACCTGGGGATCCGCAGGGTGGGGCCTCACGGCGCCCTGGCAACCCTAGCCGAACGGCGACTTGGGTAGTTTTGACCGGATGAAGGCCAGCATCTGCTTGGCGTTCTTGCGCTTGCCGCGGCGCGGTTGGTGACCATCAGCCAAGCGTTGCGACAAGCGCCGTTCGTCTGCCGCGTTGGCCGTGGCTGCGGCCACGGCCAGCTCCATCACCTCATCCAGCCGGTCCTGAATATCCAGATCCGCCGAGATCCGCTTCGCGTCGATGCTGCCTCGCATATAGGACACATATTCCGGAGAATGCGGGAACTCATCCTCGGCCAGATCGGCAAAGCGTTGGAGCAGGCTGACGCGGAAGGAGTTATAGTTGCTCTTCCATTTCGGATGGGTGTTCGTTTTCTCGTACAGCTTTTTTGTGAGCCCCTCTTGCGAGGCCAGCACGGCGGGGGTCTTCAGTTTTGCAAGCTTCGCGTTCAGATCGTTCCTCAGATCGTCGAAGATGCCATTATAGATGTCGAGCATTCTCTGCATGGTGCCATTTGAGAACGCGTTTTCGGCGGCAGTGCCCGGTTCGAGAACGATCGCGCAGGCGGTCCGCTCGTCCCTTTGCGTCTTGATGGTGTCGTACAGCCGGAGCAGCTTCTGGCGGTTCAGGAACTTTGCGAACGCCTTGTAGAGGCTGCCGTCGGCATCGATCTTGTCTAGGGTCGCGATGCTGCCTGGCATGAGGTGTCTCCTTGTCTGGTTGGCGCTTTGGCGCTGTGATCTGCCGGGTAAGTGCATCGGGGAGCGCAAAAGGTTCATCTTGATCTGAAGTTGCACCGCGCTGCGCTTGCGCCGCCGCGAGGCTGCGGGCAAGATTTGGTCCAACAAAAACACGGGAGGTTGCCATGACGCCGGAGATGGTGCTGGCCGAGCCTGCGCGGGTGCTGTCCCAGGCGCAGCGGGAAAAGTACTTCGAGGACGGTTTCGTCAGCGTCGAGGAGATCGTGCCCGCCGACACGTTGTCCGACTTGCAGAGGGTGACTGCCGAGTTCCAGGATCGCAGCCGGGCGGAGACGGTGTCGGGCGATGTCTTCGATATCGGCCCCGGGCATTCGTCCGACGCCCCGATCCTGCGCCGCCTGAAGAAGCCGGACATCCAGCACGAAACCTACTGGGCCTTCGCGACGGGCCTGATGGCAGATGTCGCCGCCGATCTGGTGGGGCCAAACGTGGTCTTCCACCACTCGAAGCTGAACTTCAAATGGTTCGATGCCTCGGACACCGTGAAGTGGCACCAGGACATCCAGTTCTTCCCGCACACCAACTACAACGTGCTGACGATCGGCTGTTACCTCGCCGACACCGATATGACGAACGGGCCGCTGGCGGCCGTGAAAGGCTCGCACAACCAACCTCTGTTTGATCAGTACGACGCCCAGGGCAACTGGACCGGGATGCTGTCGGACGAGGACGCGGCTGGGGTGGATGCCAGCAAGGTCGAGTACATGACCGGCAAGGCGGGTTCGATCACCGTGCACAATGCGCGGACACTGCACTATTCGCCGTCGTCGAAGTCGCCGGTGCCGCGGCCTCTGCTGCTCAACTGCTATACATCGGGCGATGCCAAGCCCTACACGCCGCATCCCGATCCCACGGTGAACGCCTACAAGGTGGTGCGCGGCGAACACGTGAGATGGGCCGAACATGACCCCCGCCCCTGCCAGATCCCGCCAGACTGGTCCGGCGGGTACACTTCTATATATGCCGCGCAGTCGGGCGAGGATGGGGCGAAAGCCGGGATGATGTAGTCGATATGACTAAGTGATGGGGTCCTGGCTCACGCAGTCTTTCGGCCGAACTTCGCCTTGATCTTCTTGACGATGTCGCCAGGCTTGAACTTCTTGCCACGCCGGGGCTGGTGGCGATCTGACAATTGGCGGGAAAGCCGGTTAACCGCGGCGGTGTCGTTCTGGGCAACGGCGACGGTCAGGCCGAGGAAGTCGTCCAACTCGCGATCCAGTTCCATTTCGCGGGCCAACTTTGCAGCGTCGCGTTCGCCAACGGCTCGGAAATAGGCGGCGTATTCCGGGGTATGCGGAAACTCGTTGTTCACGAAGGTCACCAGCCGGGTCTTCAGAGAGACCATCATCGCCTTGTAGATCTGTTTCCATTCGGATGACTCGTTCACGGCGTTGACGACATAGTCAAAGGGCGACATGTGGTCGATCTTGTCCCTGTCTTCGAAGTTTGGGTCGATCTTAACAATCTTCTTGCGCTGCTTGTCCAACAGCTTTTCGTGGGCATTCATCACCTTGGTCAGGGTCCCGTTCGAGAACTTGTTCTCCGGTCCCGTGTGGTTGTGGAGAAAACCCCAAAATGCCGATGTCGGATCATCATCAGTCAGGGTGAAGTCCAGAAGTCGCTGCAGCTTCTTCTTCACCATGACTTTGCGTAGCGCCGCGTAAAGGGCGGTGTCCTTGTTGATCCGGGTGATAACTGTCATGTCTACCATGGGTGAGCTCCTCGCTGTGGCGTTCATCTGTGTCGCGTGTTCACCAACTGAGTGGCCGGGCCTGGCAAAAAGGTTCATTGCCGATGGGCGGTGCAAACTGCGTGACGCGGTGGCGGAGAGCGGATAAGCCTCCCCCGCGATACGGAGGAACAACGATGTTCGATCTGACAGGAAAATCGGCGCTGGTGACGGGCGCGTCGGGCGGAATCGGGGCCGAGATCGCGCGGGCGCTCCATGGGGCGGGCGCTCAGGTCGCGCTGCACGGCACACGGACAGGCCCATTGGAAGAACTGGCGGCAGAATTGGGTGAGCGCGCGTTCGTCACCCCCGCGAACCTCTCCGATCCCGACGCTGTGACTGCTCTACCCAAACAGGCAACCGAGGCCATGGGCGGGCTGGATATCCTGGTGAACAACGCCGGGATCACGCGGGACAATCTGTTCATGCGCATGTCGGATGACGAATGGCAGAGCGTCATCGACGTGAACCTGACGGCGGTCTTCAAGCTCTCGAAAGCCGTGCTGCGCGGCATGATGAAAGCCCGCTGGGGCCGGATCATCGGTATCACCTCGGTCGTAGGCGTGACGGGCAACCCGGGTCAGGGCAACTACACAGCCGCCAAGGCAGGCATGATCGGGATGTCCAAGAGCCTGGCCATGGAGGTCGCCTCGCGCAATGTGACGGTCAACTGTGTGGCGCCAGGCTTCATCGAGACCCCGATGACCGGCAAACTGACCGACGAACAGAAAACCGCCATCTTCGGCCGCATTCCGGCCGGGCGCATGGGCACACCGGCCGAGATCGCTGCGGCCACACTCTACCTCGCCAGCCCAGAGGCGGCCTATGTCACCGGGCAGACCCTGCACGTGAACGGCGGCATGGCGATGATCTGATCCGCGGGGCCAGCATGTGGATCCGGACGCTCACGGGCCTGGGTGCGTTGGGCGTCTATGGCTGGCGGGTGCACGACCCAAAGACATCCTACGGTGTGTTCTTCGACGTCTCGGACTGGTTTACCTCGTTCATTGTCTCCAGTGAGGGAGCCTGGGTTTGGGTGCGCAACGCCATCAACCTGATTCTGATCGACCAGGCGGACGGGTTCCTTCTGGGCATGGCGTTCTTCGCACTGGTATCCATTCTTCTCTGGCCAGTCCGGGTCTGCGGCCGGGCATGCGTTCGCGGTGTGCAGCGTATCATAAGACCACGCGCCGCCAGGGAGGGCGCGGACGGAAGCTCACGTTGACTGCACGCGCCGCGTGTCCAAGGCCGTTAACGCTCGCGGATTCACGGTTTGCAAATCGACGGACTTGTTGATATCGGAGCGCAGCTTCGCTGGTGGTGGGCGTACTGCCGGGCGGGATAGCGGTGTATCAAGCAGCCAGAGCGCTGCCACAGATGAGGTGAAGGGATGAGCGATTCAGTAGCAGATCGGGTCAAGAAGATCGTCGTCGAGCACTTGGGTGTCGAAGAAGAAAAAGTCGTCGACAAGGCCTCGTTCATCGACGATCTCGGCGCCGACAGCCTGGACACGGTCGAGCTTGTGATGGCTTTCGAGGAAGAGTTCGGGATCGAGATCCCCGATGACGCTGCCGAGAAGATCCAGACCTTCGGGGACGCGGTCAACTTCATCAACGACAACCAGGGCTGATCGCCGGCAGCGATCCGCACGATCCGTGGCGGCACTCTTGCTGGCAGCGGATCCCAAGCGGGGATGTCCCTAGATGCGGACATCCCGACGGCCCGCACATGGTCCATGCCACGCCGTACATCCTTACCGCTGCACCTGACGACTGCCGCATGGCAGTGTAGCGTTAACAATTGGCGCGTGACCGGGCGCTGATCCGGCGGTAAACCGGGCACCAAATAAACGTGGGCTTAGGGAGAGAGCAGATGCGGCGGGTCGTAGTGACCGGAATGGGACTTGTGTCTCCGCTGGCCTGCGGTGTCGAGGAAAGCTGGCGCCGGGCGCTTGCCGGTGAATCGGCAGCCGGGCCCATCAAGCACTTCGACGCTAGTCAGTTGCCTGCTCAGATCGCCTGCGAGATCCCGCTCGGAGATGGCACCGACGGGACGTTCAACCCCGATGATTGGGTGCCGGCCAAGGATCGACGCAAGATCGATCGGTTCATCACCTACGCCCTGACCGCTGCCGAGCAGGCCGTCCAGGATGCCGGTTGGCGCCCAAACCCAGACGATACCGATGCGCTGGAGCGTACCGGCGTGCTCATCGGGTCGGGAGTCGGCGGCATCGAATCCATCGGCGATGCCGCGATCACGCTCAAGGAAAAAGGTCCGCGCCGGATCTCGCCGTTCTTCATTCCGGGCGCGCTGATCAACCTTTGCTCCGGCCAGGTGAGCATCAAGTACGGCTTCAAGGGGCCGAACCACGCGGTGGTCACCGCATGTTCGACCGGGGCGCACGCCATCGGCGACGCCGCACGGCTCATCATGCTGGGCGATGCCGACGTGATGCTGGCGGGCGGCGCGGAAAGCCCGGTCTGCGAGCTGTCCGTCGCCGGCTTCGCTGCGTGCAAGGCGCTTTCGACAGGTTTCAACGACACGCCCGAGAAGGCCTCCCGCCCCTACGACCGCGATCGCGACGGGTTCGTCATGGGCGAAGGCGCCGGTGTCGTCGTGTTGGAGGAACTGGAGCACGCGCGTGCCCGCGGCGCGAAGATCTACGGCGAATGGCTGGGTTATGGGCTGTCGGGCGATGCCTATCACATCACGTCGCCCTCGCCGGACGGCGACGGCGGCTACCGCTCGATGCGGGCGGCACTGAAGTCGGCCAAGCTCGACGCGTCGGCGATCGACTATGTGAATGCGCACGGCACATCCACCCCTGTGGGTGACGAGATCGAGCTGCGCGCGGTCGAGAAGCTGCTGGGCAACGATCCAGGCGGCGTGACGATGTCATCGACAAAATCCTCGACCGGGCATCTTCTGGGGGCCGCGGGCGCGCTGGAGGCCATCTTCTCGATTCTTGCGATCCGGGATCAGGTGGCGCCTCCGACGCTGAACCTCGAGAACCCGTCGGTCGAGACGAAACTGGACCTCGCCCCCCTGGTCAAGCAGGAGCGCGAGATCAACGTCGCACTTTCGAACAGCTTCGGGTTTGGCGGCACCAATGCCTCGATCATCTTCGGCAAGGCGCCGGAGGCCTGAGCCCATGCGCAACGTCGCGGCAAACGTGTTCACGATCCTGATCGTTCTGGGGTTGTTGCTGGCGGGGTTGATCGGTCTCGGGCGGCAGCAGATCGTCGATCCCGGCCCCCTGACCGAGGAAGTCGTCGTTCAGGTGCCCCGCGGTGCCTCGGTGCGTGAGATATCGCAGCTTCTGGGTGACGCCGGCGCCCTGCCCGACAGCCCGGTGCTGGGGCTGATCGATGGACCGGCGCTGTTCCGACTGGCGGCGAGCTACTCCGGCCAGGCCCAGAAGCTCAAGTTCGGTGAGTACGCCATCGCACCGGGCACCTCGGTGGACGACCTGGTGGCCCTGCTGGCCGCCGGGGCGAACGTACGTCACACCGTGACAATCCCCGAGGGGATGACCGCCGCCATGGCAGTCGACGTGCTGATGGCGGAGGAACTGCTGGCGGGGGAAATCACGGAGATGCCGGCCGAAGGCTCGCTCTTTCCCGACACCTGGGCTTTTCAACGTGGGGCAACGCGTCAGTCGGTGATCCAGCAGATGCAGGCACGGATGAGCCAAGTGCTTGATCAGGCATGGGAAAGCCGGGCCGCAGATCTGCCGCTCGAGTCGAAGGAGGAGATGCTGATCCTCGCCTCGATCGTCGAGAAGGAAACAACGCCGGCCGAGCATGCCGTTGTCGCCTCGGTGTTCATCAACAGGTTGCGGCGCGGAATGCGGCTGCAGACGGATCCGACCGTAATCTACGGAATCACGCTGGGGCGGGCACCTTTGGGACGGGGTTTGCGCCGGTCCGAGCTGCGTGAGGCGACGCCCTACAACACATATGTCATCCAAGGCCTGCCGCCCACGCCCATTGCGAATCCCAGCCGCGCATCGCTGGAGGCCGTCGCCAACCCAGCCGAGACGGACTACCTCTATTTTGTGGCTGACGGCACTGGCGGACACGCTTTTGCGCGGACGTTGGACGAGCACAACCGCAACGTGGCGACCTGGCGTCGGATCGAACGCGAGCGTCAGCAAGAGTAGCAGCAGAAGATCGACGCAACACTTCCGCTCTTCCGCGCAACACGCCCGACGATTCCATATCCGGCGCCCAATCCATGTCTGACCGTGAACAAGCCGCGAACGGGTAAAGGGAGGGTTAACAACCGGGGCCATTTCTTAACGACCCGTTAACACAACCCATTGAAATTAAGGGAATATTTCCGAAAAACCTGTTGACGTGGCGCACGCTCCCAGGTATCCCTCTGGGCACGCTACGAGAAGTGGCTGCGAAACGGGCCTGGCCCGGATCGCGGGGGCAACCCCACACGACAAGGCCGGCCGGGGGGCTGGCCTTTTTTCGTTCCGGGCAACCGGAGCATCTCAACTGAAAGGCGTCTGCTGTGAGAACGACGATCAACTCTGTTGATCGGCGAGGGGACGCGTATTCGATCGAACATCTTGAAGACGTATTGATCGAAGCGCGGCGGATCCTTGCCGATACCCGGGCAATCCTGGAACTGGAAATCGAGAAGCTGGACGACGGCGACATCGATGAAAAGGCCGAGGAGCGCCTGAAAAACCTCAAAACCACGCTCGGCGAAGCGCGGCGGTCGACCACGATGGTCCTCGAACTCGAGGCCAAGCTGTGTGTCCACGCGCTGTCACTCGGCCCAGCGATAGACCTGGAGGCGGCCCGTGAAGAAATTCTCAGCCGCTTCGCTCGCTACGTTACCTGAGGATCGGCGCGCCGCGTTCTTCGAGGAGCTTTCAAAGCTTACGGAGAACGCGGTTGTCGCGCTGCCCTATCTCTGGGACGTGTGGGCGAACCCGCTACATCAAATGATTCCGGACGGCAACTGGACGACATGGGTCATCCTGGGCGGTCGCGGTGCGGGCAAGACCCGTGCCGGCTCCGAGTGGGTGCGCTCGCGCGTTGAGGGCGCCGGACCGCTCGACCCCGGGGTCTGCCGGCGCATAGCGCTGGTTGGCGAGACGTTGGACCAGGTACGTGCGGTCATGGTCGAGGGCGATAGCGGGATCCTCGCGTCGAGCCCGCCTGACCGCCGCCCGAAGTTCGTGGCCTCGAAGAACCGGCTCGAGTGGCCGAACGGTGCAGAGGCGATGCTGATCTCGGCCGTGAACTACGAGGCCCTGCGTGGCCCGCAGTTCGATGGCGCCTGGTCGGACGAATTGGCCAAGTGGCGCAACGTTCGCGACGCCTGGGACATGCTGCAGTTCACGTTGCGGTTGGGGTCCGATCCACGGCAGATCGTGACGACGACACCCCGGGATGTGAGCGTGCTGCGCGAGATCCTGGAGATGCCGGGGACTGTGGTCAGCCACGCCGCGACCGAAGCGAACGAGATGAACCTCGCACCGGGCTTTGTCGGGCGACTGAGAGCCCAGTACGGCGGCACCTGGATGGGACGTCAGGAGCTGGATGGTGAACTGATGCGGGCGCGCGAGGGTGCGCTCTGGACCCGCGAGATGATCGAAACGGCACGGGCGCCTGCGCCCGAGCGGCTGGATCGGGTGGTGGTGGCGGTCGACCCGCCGGTCACCTCTGGCAAGAAGGCCGATACCTGCGGGATCGTGGTGGCCGGGGTGGACCTCACGCCTGATCAACCGCAGGCCTGGGTGCTGGCCGATCTGTCCGTGCAAGGCGTCTCGCCTGCGAGCTGGGCACGCTACGCGGCGGCAGCCTATGAAGAATTCGGTGCCGACCGCCTGGTTGCCGAGGTGAACCAGGGCGGCGACATGGTCGAGAACGTGATCCGTCAGATCGCACCCGAGATCGCCTATCGCGGCGTGCATGCAACGCGCGGAAAGGTGGTGCGGGCCGAGCCGGTTGCCTCGCTCTACGAACAGGGGCGGGTGCACCACGTCGACACCTTCGAGGC
This sequence comes from Pseudomonadota bacterium, assembly GCA_039033215.1. Classification (GTDB taxonomy): domain Bacteria; phylum Pseudomonadota; class Alphaproteobacteria; order Rhodobacterales; family Rhodobacteraceae; genus Thermohalobaculum. The sequence goes on from JBCCDA010000014.1 coordinate 25,151, forward strand.
GCTCGAAGACCAGATGTGCAATTTCACCGGCACCGGCAAGAGCCCGGACCGCCTGGACGCGCTGGTCTGGGCGCTGACCGATCTTGTGCTGAACGCAGACGCGGCGCTCAAACCACGGGTGCGCACGCTCTGACACTGTCCCGGCGGGTCTCCCCGACCGGGCGCAACAGGAGACTGACATGGCATTGAACCTGTTCCGCCGCGCGGCTGAACCGGAGGCGCACAAGGCGTCTCAGGCGGCTTCGGTCATGGCGTTCCACGGTGGCGGACGCGCGGTCTGGACCCCGCGCGACATGGCCTCGATGGCACGCTCGGGCTACGAGAGGAATGCGATCGGCTTTCGTGCCGTGCGCATGGTGGCCGAAGCGGCGGCGGCGGTACCGATGCTCGTCTCCGAGGGCGGTGCCCGCATGAGCGAGCACCCGCTGGTGAACCTTCTGGAGCAACCCAACCCGGCCCAGGACGGGCGCACGCTGCTGGAGGCGCTTTATGGCCACCTGCAGCTTTCCGGGAACGCATATGTCGAGGGCGCGGCCCCGGACACGCTGGGTCTGCCGCGCGAGCTGCACGTCCTGCGGCCTGATCGGATGCGGGTGGTGCCCGGCCCCGATGGCTGGCCGTCGGCCTATGAGTACCACGTCTCGGGCAAGGCGCACCGCTGGTCGATGACCGCCGACGCGCGCCCTATCCTGCACCTGAAAGCGTTCCACCCGTTGAACGACCACTACGGGATGAGCCCGCTCGAGGCCGCGGCCCAGGCGATCGACGTCCACAACGCGGCGGCGAACTGGTCGAAGGCGCTACTGGACAACGCGGCCCGGCCCTCGGGCGCGATTGTCTTTGGGTCCAAGGACGGCTCGTCGACCATGTCCGAGGAACAGTATCAGCGCCTGATCGACGAGATCGAGACGAACCACGCCGGCGCACGGAACGCCGGACGGCCGATGCTGCTGGAGGGCGGACTCGACTGGCGGCCGATGAGCCACTCTCCCAGCGATATGGAGTTCCTCGAGACCAAGAACGCTGCCGCCCGTGAGATCGCGATGGCCTTTGGTGTGCCACCCATGCTGCTGGGCCTGCCCGGCGACAACACCTATGCGAACTATCAGGAGGCGAACCGGGCGTTCTACCGCCAGACGGTGCTGCCGCTGGTGCGCAAGACAGGTGCTGCGCTGGCGGGGTGGCTCTGCCACGCAACCGGGACACGGCTGGCCATCGAACCGGACCTGGACCAGATCCCGGCACTCGGCCCCGAGCGCGAAGCGCTCTGGAAGCGCGTCTCCGAGGCCGAGTTCCTGGACGAAGCCGAGAAGCGCGCGCTGCTCGGCCTTGCCCCACGCAGCTGATCAACGGGTGGGCGAGGTGCCCATCCCGACGACTGACACCGGCGCCTGCCACCTCCCGCACGCACACACGAGGATGCCATGACATTCCACACCCCGGAGGCCGAGCTGGGCCTCGAGACCAAGTACACCGCGCTCAGCTCGCTCACCGAAACTGGCGAGATCGGCCGCATCCGTGGCTACGCCTCGCGCTTCAACGAACCGGACCAGAGCGGCGATGTCGTCGCGCCCGGCGCCTTCAAGAAGTCGCTGGAGCGGCTGAAGTCCGCCAAACGCAGCGTCAAGTTCCTGTGGCAGCATGATCCCGCCAAGCCGATCGGCACGTGGCGCGAGGTCAACGAGAACGCGACCGGGCTCTGGGTGTCAGGTGCATTGCTGACCGACATCCAGCTTGGCAACGAGGCCGCCCTACTGATGCAAGCAGGCGCGATCGACGGCCTGTCCATCGGGTACCGGGTGGTCAAGGCCGAGAAGAACGCCGAGACGGGCGGGCGAAACCTGCTGGAGATCGATCTCTGGGAGGTCAGCCTGGTCACGTTCCCGATGCTGCCGACGGCGCGTGCCCATCAGGACACCCCCGTCGAGACCTCGGACGATATCGCAACGGCGCTGGCCGAGGCGTTGGCGGGCTGACGGGCCGGCCAGCACGACTGGCTCCGTCTCCCCCACACTACCCCGGCGCCACGGCGCGCCACCCAAACGCACTCAAGCCCAAAGAGGACCCACCATGAGCGAGATCCAAGGCAAGCGCCATGTCTCGGCCGAAGCCAAGTCGGCTGCCGCCGAGTTTCTTGACAGCTTCCAATCCTTCAAATCGAATGTGAGCAAGTGCATGACCGAACTCGGCACGCGGATCGACTCGATCGACCGCAAGAACACTGACATCCGCCGCCCGACCCTGTCGGCGGCCTCGATCGACGAGCTTCCCCACCGCAAGGCCATGTCGGCCTATGTGCGCAACGGCGACGATGACCAGCTGCGCTCGCTCGAAGTGGAAGCGAAGGGCCTGAACTCCCAGGTCGCGGCCGAGGGTGGCTTTCTGGTCGACCCCCAGACCGCCGACCGGATCGACAGCGTCCTGCGGTCGGGCGCCTCGATGCGCGCCGTGTCGCGTGTCGTGAACATCGAGGCATCTGCCTACGACGTGCTGATCGACCATGCCGAGATCGGCGCGGGCTGGTCCGACGAAGTCACCCCGCAGGCAGAGACATCGGCCCCCACGGTCGACCGCATCTCGATCCCGCTGCACGAGTTGTCGGCCAACCCTGTCGCCTCGCAGCGACTGCTGGACGACGCGGCGTTCGATGTCGAAGGCTGGCTGGCCGAGCGGGTCGCTGACCGGTTCCTGCGCGCCGAATCCGATGCCTTTGTGAACGGCGACGGCGTGAACAAGCCGACCGGTTTCCTGACGAAACCCTTCATTGCAAACACCTCGTGGACCTGGGGCAACATCGGCTACATCCCCACAGGCACGGACGGCGATTTCGACCCGAACACCCCGGCTGACGTGTTGGTAGACCTGGTCTACTCGCTGAACGCTGAATACCGCGCCGGGTCGGTCTTCATCATGAACTCCCGCACCGCAGGCGAAGTTCGCAAGATGAAGGACAGCCAGGGCCGCTTCCTTTGGATGGAAGGCCTGCAGGCAGCTCAACCGCCGCTTCTGGTCGGCTACCCGGCACTGATCGTCGAGGAGATGCCAGACATCAGCTCGGGCCAGCACGCGATTGCCTTCGGCAACTTCAAGCACGGCTACACCATCGCCGAGCGTCCGGACCTGCGCATCCTGCGTGATCCCTACTCGGCGCGGCCGAACGTCACCTTCTTCGCGACCAAGCGGGTGGGCGGCGATGTCTCGGACTACGCAGCAATCAAGACACTGCGCTTCGCGACCTCGTAATCGCGCAACAGACGGTGGCGGCTTCGGCCGCCGCCTCGCCGTGGCTCTCTCCCCACGGCGAAGGACCCGGGCGGCGCACCTCGCCCGGGCCCTCCAGAAACGACAAACCCGGTACATCGAGTGGATACAACGCGTATGGTCGACACGATCCTGCATACCATCGGCCCGAGCGGCGATTTCCTGACACTGGCCCAATGGGCTGCAGCATTGCCCACGGACCTCGTGGCATGTGATCGGGAGATGATCGCAGAGCTGACGGCGACGCGCGAGGACCCGGGCAGCGCGGTTATCCACTGCCGAACAGGCGGTGCCTGCCGACTGACGATCCGTGCCGCAAACGGGCATGGGTTTGCCGACCTCACCGATCCTGCTTCGGATCCATTGGCCGCAAGCGGGTTTGGCGCGGCGATCCGGACCGAGCGCGGTCCCGCGATCACGGTGGTCGGCGCCGGCACCCAGGTGGCGTTTGAGGGATTGCAGATCATTTCGGAAGACGGGCCTGCCATCGCGGACGACGGAGAGGGCGCCTGCGTGGCACTTCACGGTTGTCTGATCGATGCACTCTCTGCCGAGCCTGCGGTCACGTTGCGGGGACCGAAAGCCTCAGCCTTGTCTACCGCGTTGATCCAGCGCGGCGACGGTGACGGAATATGCGTTGCCGATGGAGCCGCGGTAGATGGTTGCACTGTGTTCAAACCGCCCCGTTCGCTCGCAAGCGGGATTGGCGTCTCATCAACTGGCGCCCGCCTGACGCGGGTCAGCTCGACGGTTTCGTTCGGCTTTGCGCAAGCGTTCGGTGGCGGGATCAGCCCGGCGACGGCGCTGGTATCGGACCAGGCAAATGCGCTGGTGGCGCCGGATCGGCTGGATCATCCAAGCTGGAGCTCGCGCGCGCTCAGCGTCGATATCCGGGACACGCGCCCGGGGCCGTTCGGCCTGGGACTACAGCGGCTAACGGCGACGGGCGACGCGGATGCCTATCTTGACGGCCCGCCGATCGGATCAATCGCGCCCCGTCAGGTGGCGGGTTTTGCCGTCATCGTGACAGAGCCGACTGCTCTGGGGAGTGCCATCGCGTTCAACAGCGCGGCCGGGCTTGCCGAACTGCGGGTCTGCTGGACGAACACGCCACCGTCCTTCGCGCTGCTCGGACGCCCAGGGGGGCTTGCTGCAGTGGATGGGGGCATCGCAGATCTTGGCGGTGGTCTCTACCGGCTGTGGCTGAAGGTCGAGAACCAGAGCCATGCGGAACTCCAGCTGACTCCACGTCTCTACGCCGCGCGGGGGTTCGACAATGCGGGGCTTCTTGTCGGCCTCTATGCTGGTGCTGCAGTTGCGGCGCCCGGCAACATCGGAACCGGTTTCTGCCGCGCCGACGCGCTGCCTGGCAGCTATGGCATGCCGGCGATTGATCCAAAGGCAGCGCTGATGAACACACATTCGGTTCTGCCGGACCTGCGCCCCGTCGATGGCGGGCCGCTTGATGGCGCCGGACATCTGCGCCAGCGTGATGTGCTTGGGCGCGGACGCCTGACACCAGACACCGCGGGTGCCTTCACGTTGAACCCGGCACCGCGTTTTCTCGCGACCGCGATGCCCCGACCAAGGCGGCGGGGGCACATGCCTGCACCGGTAGCGCCATCGCTCGGCCAATCGTTCTGCCCACACACACCGTGAGAGCCGGGATCACGACGATGACTGCCCACCATGTGAAGACCCCCGGTGCAGAGATCGACTTCACGCTTGACTGGGCCGGGCGCTACCTGGCTGCAGGCGAGGCGATCTCCGCAGATCTGGGCTGGACCGTAAGCCCTGATTTGCCCGACGGGCTCGTTATCCTGACGACAAGCACCGAGGCCCAGACCACAACCGCGCAGCTGGCCGGAGGCCGGCTGGGTGACCGCTACCTCGTGACCAGCGCTGTCATGACCGACCACGGCCGCGCGATCCATCGCACGCTGACCATTCGCATCGCTCACACCTGAGAGCCCCGCCAGAAGGAGGACGCCCCATGCTGCTCAAGGAGACCACCCCTGCCGCGCTGAACCCAGTGCCGCTGGCCGAGTTTGCGGCCCACCTGCGTCTCGGCTACGGCTTCGTGGACGACGGCGCCGAGAACGGCCTGCTGGAGCTGTACCTGCGCAACGCCGCCGCGGTAATCGAACGGCGGACAAGCCAGGCACTGATCCGGCGCGCTTACGTGTTGCAGTCGGCATCGTATGACCGGCATGGCCATCTGACCCTGCCGATCGGCCCAGTCGCGGCAATCGATGCCGTGCGGTATGTCACGCCCGGCTCGACGATCACGCTCGACCCGGAAGACTGGCTTCTGGAGCCCGGGACCACCCGCCAGCGCCTCACGGGACCGGATGGCGGCCCGCTTTGGGCCCTGCCCCGGGGTGCTGTCGCCGAGCTCGACTTCGAGGCCGGTTATGGTGCGAGCTGGGAGAGCGTACCCGACGATCTGCGCCAGGCCGTACTTCTGCTGGCCTCGCAATACTACGAGAACCGTTTTGGCGACACACCCGCTGACGACGGGCTGCCGTACGGGGTTCTCGCCATCGTCGAGAGCCACCGCCCGGTGAGGCTCTGATGGAGCGACCGCATTTCGATACCCCGCTTCTTCTGCAAGCGCCCACGCAAACTGTCGATGCCGGCGGTGGTGTGGCCGTGACGTGGGAGACACTGGGCTCGGTCTGGGCCGATATCTCTCCGGTTTCGGCGCGCGAGATCGTGTCGGGCCTTCGGGAAGGTGCTCGGATCAGCCACAGGATCACCGTGCGTTCGGCGGCCATTGGCTCGCCGCGCCGCCCCCGACCCGAACAGCGCCTGCGTGCCGGTGAGCGGATCTTCGCCATCCGCGCCGTTGTGCCCTCGGGATCGCAGGGCCGCTACCTGACCTGCTGGGCCGAGGAGGGACCGTTCTCATGACCTATGCCCTGGCCTGGGCCCTGCAACAGGGCCTCTACCAGCTGCTCACAACCGACGCGGCCTGCGTGTCCGTGATCGGCGGGCGCGTCTATGATGCGGCACCGCCCTTCGGCCCCGATGCCGAGGCCGAAGGCGTCTACCTGACGCTGGGCGAGGAAGAGGCCCGAGACTGGTCAACCGGCAGCGATACGGGCGCCGAGCATCTCGTGCGCCTGGATGTCCATGCCCCCCGCCAAAGCTACGGCGAGGCCAAAGCCGCGGCCGCCGCAGTCTCGGACGCTGTGCTGAGCGGCACGATGACGCTGCCGCGCGGCCGCCAGATCAACGCGCGCTTCGTGGACGCCAAGACCGGGCGTGACGAGGCCGGACGGCTACGCCGCATCGAGATGCGGTTCCGCATCGTCCTGGAAGACACCCTTTGACGCCCGAACCGGGCCCCCTGACACAGCGAAATGGAGACCGAAATGAGCGCCCAGAAGGGAAAGGATATTCTGCTGAAGCTGGACGAGACCGGCGGCGGCACCTTCACGACCGTGGCCGGGATCCGAGCGACCCGGCTCAGCTTCAACGCGGACACTGTGGATGCGACGACCGCCGACAGCACCGGCCAGTGGCGCGAGCTGCTGGCGGGCGCAGGTGTCAAGACAGCCGCCGTCAGCGGGTCGGGCATCTTCAAGGATCAGACCTCGGACGCAGCCCTGCGTCAGGTCTTCTTCGACGACGCGCACCCGGCCTTCGAGATCGTGATCCCGGATTTCGGCACCGTTGCCGGCCCGTTCCAGGTCACCTCGCTCGAGTACGCGGGCACCCACGACGGTGAGGCGAGCTTCGAGATCGCGCTTGCGTCGGCGGGCGCGCTCAGCTTCACGGCGCTCTGATGGCAGCGAACCCGCACCGCGGCGAGGTCACGCTGATGATCGATGGGGTCGAGCGGCGGCTGCGCCTGACACTCGGGTCTCTCGCCGCGCTCGAGACCCGGCTTGAGACGGGTTCTCTGATGGGGCTCGCGGAGCGTTTCGAGAGCGGCCGTGTCGGCACGGGCGAGCTGATCGCCCTGCTCGCCGCGGGGCTCTCCGGTGCCGGTGACGAGATCGGCGAACCCGAACTCGCCGCCGCCGACATCGATGGCGGCGCCGTCGCAGCGATGCACGCCGGCATGGCACTGCTGGCCCGCGCCTTCCAGCCGATCGGCGATGGCTGAGCCTGACAGAATTGACTGGCCAGGCCTGATGCGCATCGGCCTTGGCCAGTTGCGGCTGGCGCCAGAGGTCTTCTGGGCGATGACCCCGGCCGAGTTCCGCTGCGCCATGGAGGGTGCCGGGATTGTACCCATTGCGGGTTTGGCCCCCGACCGGGCGAGCCTCCGCGCACTGATGGCGGCGTTTCCGGACCACACCAAAGACGCCGCCCTGACGGAGGAATGACATGACCACAGAACCGAACTTCGAGTTGCCGCGGAGCCTGGGGCCCGCACTCGCCGAGATGCGGACGCTGGCCGCCCAGTTCTCGGGCGAGCTGACCGGTGCCTCGGACGCCATGCAATCCATGGACAAGCAGGCGGCAAAACTGTCGCGCTCGCTGTCGTCCTCGTTGCGCTCGGCCTTCGACAAGGCCGTCTTCGGGGGCGCCAAGCTCTCCAACGTTTTCCGCGACCTCGCGGGGTCCGTGGCGGGCAAGGCGCTGAACGCCGCCATCACACCCGTGACGAACGCCATCTCCGGCGGGTTCTCGGGCCTCCTGGGCGGGCTCACTGGGTCGCTGACGACTGCACTGGGGTTCAAGGACGGTGGCGCGTTTTCATCCGGCCGTGTCCGGGCCTTCGCCAAGGGCGGGGTCGTCGACGGCCCCACGACGTTCCCGATGCGCGGCGCGACCGGGCTGATGGGAGAAGCAGGACCCGAGGCGATCATGCCGCTGACCCGAGGGCCCGATGGCAAACTGGGCGTCGCGGCCAGGGGCGGTGCTGGCAGCCCTCAGGTCACGATCAACATCCAGACCCCGGACGTGGCCGGCTTCCAACGGTCCCGCGGACAGGTCGCAGCACAACTGGCCCGCGCTGTTCGGCGCGGTCAAAGCGGGCTCTGACCCCATCCGCAGCCGCCGATAGAGAGGATTTTCCATGGCATTCCATGAGACACGGTTTCCCGCGGCGATCTCCTTCGGGTCGTCCGGCGGCATCGAACGGCGTACTGAAATCGTCGAGCTCGTCAACGGGTTCGAGGAGCGCAACGCGCCCTGGGCGCGGTCACGCAGGCGCTATGACGCGGGGCTGGGCGTACGCTCGCTGGACGACCTTGCCGCTGTGCTGGCGTTCTTCGAGGCCCGCCGGGCCAGACTCCATGGCTTCCGTTGGAAGGACTGGTTGGACCACAAGTCCAGTGCACCTTCGGTCGATCCCACACCTGGCGACCAGGTGCTGCCGGGGAGCGGGACAAGCCGGCAACTGGTCAAGACATATGCCGATGGGCCGAGCTCTTACGAGCGCCTCATCGCCAAACCCGTCGCGGGGAGTGTCCGCGTCGCAATTGACGGGGTCGAGCTGACCCCGAACGCCGACTTCACCGTCGACGAGACGACCGGGACCGTGACCCTCGCCACCGATCCGGGCTTCGCGACGGTGACGGCGGGGTTCGAGTACGACGTGCCCGTGCGCTTCGATTCCGACACCATCGACGTCAACCTCGCCGCGTTCGAGGCAGGCGACGTCCCCGCGATCCCGATCATCGAGGTCCGTATCTGATGCGCGTATTCTCCGCTCCCCTGCAGGCGGCGCTCGACAGTGGTGCGTCGACCTTCGCCCGCTGCTGGCGCATCACGCGCACCGACGGTGTCGTGATGGGCTTCACGGATCATGACCTGCCGCTCAGCTTCGATGGTGTCGACTATGCACCCGAGACGGGTCTGACCCCTTCTGCGATCGAGTCAGGGACGGGTCTTGCACCCGACAGCCATGCCGTCGAAGGGGCGCTGAGCTCGGACAAGATCACGAGCGACGACATCGCGCGCGGGCTCTACACCGGGGCCGAGGTCGCGTTGTTCCTGGTCGACTGGACGGACACAAACACGCGCACGCTTCTGTCGCGTGGCCACATCGGCGAGATCCGGCGCGGCACGATCGCGTTCGAGGCCGAGATCAACGGCCTGTCGGCGGCGTTGAACCAGCCGATGGGCGGTGCGTATCTGCACACCTGCACGTGCCGTCTGGGCGAGCCCAAGTGCGGCATCGACCTCTCTGCCTCCGCGTACCGGGGCATCGGTGCGGTCGCGGCAGGCAGCGACACGATCCGTTTGAACGCGACCGGCCTCACGGCTTTCGCCGACGGCTGGTTCACCGGCGGAAATCTCACCTGGATGACAGGTGCAAACGCGGGCAGCGAAAGTGCCGTGAAGGCGCATCTCTCGGCCGGGTCCGAGGCGGTCATCGAGCTTTGGATCGCGCCGCCCCTGCCGCTCGCCGAGGGAGATCAGTTCCGCGTCACCGCCGGATGCGACAAGACCGCGGCGACCTGCGCCCAGCGGTTCGCCAACCTCGAGAACTTCCGCGGCTTCCCGCACATGCCCGGTGACGACGTCGCAGCATCCTACCCAAGCAATGGAGGCAACCATGACGGCGGATCGCTCTTCCGAAGCTGACCGCGTGCGGGTCGTCGCATCCGCGAAGCGCTGGCTCGGCACGCCCTACCGCCATCAGGCGAGCGTCGCTGGCGTCGGCACCGACTGTCTGGGCCTGATCCGGGGCATCTGGCGCGATGTGATCGGGCAGGAACCCGAGCGTCCAGGCGCCTATGCCCCCGACTGGGCTGAAGCCACGGGAGAGGAGCGGCTGATGAAGGCCGCGCTGCGCCACATGACGCGACTGCCTGTCGATGCTGCGCGGCCCGGCGACATGTTGCTCTTTCGGATGCTCGACAACGGTCCCGCGAAGCACGCGGCCATTCTGGTGGATGGCTTCGTGACCGGGGGGACGATCCTGCACGCGTATTCCGGCCACTCGGTCTGTGAAACGCGTCTGACGGTGCCTTGGCGGCGACGCCTGGCGGGCGCCTTCCGCTTCCCACCATCAGACCTACCCACAGCGGGCTGAAGCCCGCCCCACCAACCTCCCGAAACCTGAACGTACGAGGCATCCCATGGCGACGCTCCTCCTTTCCGCTGCTGGTGCCGCTGCCGGCGGGTCTGTCGGCGGCTCCGTGCTCGGGATGTCCGCCGCGACGATCGGTCAGGCAGCCGGGGCCGTGGCCGGTTCCGCCATCGATCAGACGATCCTGGGCCAGGGGTCGGCCGCGGTCGAGACCGGACGGGCGCGCAACCTTCGCATCCAGGGTTCAACCGAAGGCGTCGCGATCCCGCAGGTCTGGGGCCGCATGCGCCAGTCGGGCCAGGTCGTCTGGGCCACGCGCTACCGCGAGCAGGTACGCAACACCAGCCAGGGCGGCAAGGCGACCGGTGGCCAGCAGGTCCGCGAGTACTCCTATTCGATCTCGTGCGCCATTTCGCTTTGCGAGGGTCCCATCGACCGGATCGGTCGCGTCTGGGCCGACGGCCAGCTGTTCGATCTGTCAACGGCAAACTACCGCGTCTACCTCGGCGATGAGACCCAGTTGCCTGATCCGAAGATCGAAGCGGTGGAAGGCGCGGGAACTGTGCCAGCCTACCGTGGGCTCGCCTACATTGTCTTCGAGGATCTCGCGGTCGGCCAGTTCGGCAACCGCATCCCGCAGTTCAACGTGGAAGTTTTTCGTTCTGCGGGCGCCACCGTCGCCGGACCAGAACAGGGGGCCGCCTTGCCCGACCTCGTGCGCGCTGTGTGCCTCTCTCCCGGAACCGGAGAATTCTCGCTGGACCCACAGGCGGCGCGCATCGTCTATCCCGCAGGCGGCGGCACCTATGCCAACATCAACAACCCGTCCGCCAAGCCGGACGTTGTCGCCTCGCTGGATCAGTTGGAGGCCGAGCTTCCGCTCTGCAACCAGGTGCTGATGGTCGTCTCATGGTTCGGCGATGATCTGCGCTGCGGGCACTGCCGGGTCGAGCCGAGAACCGAGCAAGCGGGCCGTACCTTTGCGCCAGAGCCCTGGTTGGCAGCGGGTCTGAACACCTCGACCGCACGCGCCGTCAGCCGGACCGAGACGGGACGGCCGAACTTCGGGGGAACTCCGTCCGATGCATCGGTGATCCGCGCGATCGAGGAATTGAACGGGCGCGGGCAACGGGTCACGCTCTACCCGTTCCTGCTGATGGATATCGTTGCGGGCAACGGCCTGCCGGATCCCTGGGGCGCGGCCGAGCAACCCGTTTTCCCATGGCGTGGACGCATATCGCTGGATCAGGCACCCGGGCAGCCGGGCACGGCAGACCAGACAATGGCCGCGGCCACCGACGTCGCTGCCTTTTTCGGCACCGCGAGCGCGGCTGACTTCACCATCGTGGACGGCACCGTCACCTACACCGGCCCCGAGGAATGGACATGGCGGCGCTTCGTGCTGCACATGGCCGCTCTCGGGGCGGCTGCAGGCGGGATCGAGGCGATCTGCATCGGAACGGAACTCCGCTCCCTGACGCAGATCCGGTCGTCCCGCACCGATTTCCCGACCGTGCAGCACCTGATCGCGCTGGCCGCCGAAGTACGTGCCCTCTTGCCAGAGACCAAGATCACCTATGCCGCCGACTGGTCGGAGTACTTCGGCTACCAGCCGCAGGACGGATCGGGTGATGTCCTGTTCCACCTCGACCCGCTGTGGGCCGACACGAACATCGACATGGTCTCGATCGACGATTACACGCCGCTGTCCGATTGGCGGCATTCTGCGGATCACGCGGATGCGGCGGCGGAGTCGGTCTATGCGCTGTCCTATCTGTCGGGCAATGTCGAGGGTGGCGAGCACTACGACTGGTACTACGCCTCTGATGCCGACCGGGCGACGCAGACGCGCACCCCGATCACCGATGGCGCCTATGACGAGCCTTGGGTCTACCGGCCCAAGGATATCCGGGCGTGGTGGTCAACTCCCCACCACAACCGGATTGGCGGGGTGCGTGAGGCGACGCCGACGGCCTGGGTGCCCCAGTCCAAACCCGTCTGGCTGACCGAGACGGGCTGCCCCGCCGTCGATTTGGGGGCGAACAAACCCAATGTGTTCTTCGACGGGCGGTCGTCTGAGTCCGCGCTGCCCCCGGGTTCGCGCGGCGCACGGGACGACGAGATGCAACGCCGGTTCCTTCAAGCAAAGCTGGGCTACTGGCAGGACCCCTCGAACAACCCTGTCAGCGCGGTCTACCAGGGCCCGATGATCCCGGACGACGGTGTTTTTGTCTGGACCTGGGATGCCCGTCCCTGGCCCGATTTCCCGGTTCGCGAGAGCCTCTGGGCCGACGGGCCGTCACATCGCCTGGGCCACTGGATCACCGGACGTGTGACGGCGGGTGCCCTCAGCGAAGTCGTGGCCGACGTTCTGCTGGCGGCCGGTCTGAGCGAGACGGACTTCGATGTCTCGGGGCTGTTCGGACAGGTCGACGGTTATCTGGTGGACCGCACGGCGTCGGCCCGTGAGGTGTTGCAACCGCTTATGCAGGCCTTCGGTTTCGACGCCTATGAGGCGGACGGCAAGCTGGTCTTCACCTCCCGAGGTCTGTCGGCCACCGGCTCGACCACGGCCGGCACGATCGACCCGGCGCGGCTTGTGCCCGGAAGCGGGCCCGACCGTGCCCCGATCGAGCGTGTAAGTGCGGCCCGGACCGAGGCGCCCGATGCCATCAGGATCACCTATCTGCAGTCCGAGAATGACTATCAGATCGGCGCGGTCGAAGCCCGCCTCCCTGGCGGTTCGCTCAACCGGGTCTCGGAGACGTCGTTCCAGCTCTCGCTGCCGGCATCTCGTGCTCAGCAGATTGCCGACCGCTTTCTGGCCGAGGCATTGCGGGCACAGGAGACGGCCGAGTTCTCGCTACCGCCGTCCCAACTGGCGTTCGTCCCGGGCGATCTCGTCCAGGTCGACGACGGCCAGGGCATCGCGCAGTACCGCCTTGACCGGCTGACGGACATCGGCGCGCGCGCGGTCGAGGCCGTGCGGGTGGAGGCCGGTGCCTACACGCCTGCCGCCGCGCCGGACAGGGCCTCCGAGCCGCAACTGGCCCGTCCACCGGGTCCGCTGCTTGCATTGGTCCTTGATCTGCCGCTAGCTGACGGCAGCGGAACCGATCACCAGCCGCGCCTCGCGGTCACGGCGGATCCCTGGCCCGGAGACGTTGCTGTCCACCGATCCGCGGACGGCGAGGGCTATGATCTGGCGACCGAGCTCCGCAAACCCGCACTCATCGGCGCGGCGAAGACCGCCCTGCCGGTCGGCTTGCCCGACCGTTGGCATCGTGTGGACTGGGAGGTCATCCTGCCCTCGGGCGCCGTGTCATCGGCGTCACGGCTGGCAGTGCTGAACGGCGCCAACCGGCTAGCGGTGGAACTGCCTGACGGCGGGTGGGAGATCCTGCAGTTCCGTGGGGCCGAGCTTGTCGACACGGATACCTATCGCCTGTCGCACCTCATCAGGGGCCAGCGCGGGACCGAGGCCTACCTCGCCCCCATCGCACCGGGCACGCGAATTGTGGTGCTGGACGACGCACTGGTGCCACTACCCATCGTGCCCGAGGAACTGGGAGTCGAGCGGACCTGGAAGATCGGCCCGGCCAACCGCGACATCAGTCACGAGAGCTTCGTGACGGTGACCGTGGCGACCGACGGGCTGGGGCTCAGGCCGTTCGCACCCGCCCATCTTCGGGCAAGGCTCGCTGGCGACACGGTTCAGCTCAGCTGGATCAGGCGGACCCGGATCGGCGGTGACGGGCTTGCCCAGGTGGCGGTGCCCCTTGGCGAGGAGGCCGAGGCCTACAGGGTCTCGGTCCGCCAGGGCGGTGCCTTGCTGCGACAGGCCGATGTCACCGCACCCACATTTGACTACACCGCCGCCATGCTGGCGTCCGATGGGGCGTCCGGGACGCTGACAATCGGCGTCAAGCAGCTGTCGGCGGCCTTTGGCTTTGGTCCGGAAAAGAGGGTCACGATCGATGTCTGACACCAATCTCCTGAAACTGCCGCTGCTGGACGCGGCGCAGGCACAAAAGCACGTGACCCTGAATGAGGCACTTGTCCGCACGGACGTGCTCGCCGCGGCCCGCGCCGAGGGTGTCGTGTTCGCCGAGCCAGCAGCACCCGCTGACGGGACGGCATGGATCGTCGGCACTGCCGCGGGTGGCGTCTTTGTGGGCCACGACGATAAGCTGGCGCTGTTCCTGAACGGCGGCTGGGAGTTCGTGAGCCCCTGGGCTGGCGCGCGCTTCTGGGTTGCAGATGAGGCCCTTTGGGCCACGTTCGATGGCGCCGACTGGGTTACCGACCATGTTGCGGGCTCTCCTGGCGGAGCCGCCACACTCATGCGCGTGATCGAACATGATCATGTGCTGGCTGCCGGGACCACCTCCAGCACCGACCCGGTCATCCCGGACAAGGCCATCGTGATCGGCGTGACGGCCCGGGTGACCGAGGCCATCGGCGGTGCAGGGTCCTGGTCGCTGGGAATCGCCGGCAGCCCCGATCGGTATGGATCAGGCTACGGTACCGGTGTCGGGGGATTTGCCCACGGCGTTACAGGTCAACCCCAGGCCTACTATGGGGGGACTTCACTTGACGTGACCTCGAACGGACCAGCGTTCACGTCTGGTCGCCTGACGATCGCAGTGCATTGCCTGGAGATCGCCCCGCCCGCCTGAGGCGAGGCGGAACGGCGCGGCCAGGCGCCAACGCGGCCATCTGCGCGCAAGGCGCGCGGTGCCGAGCTTTGCTCGGCGGGTCCGTTTACGGACATGGCCGCGTCAAGCCCCGCCGCCACCGCACCTAACCGACCAGCGTCGCCTCGGTCTTTGCCCGGACGTCGTCCATGGTCACGTCGGGGGCCAGTTCGACAACCTTCATGCCGCCATCGACCACCGCAAAGACCCCAAGCTCGGTGATCACCTCGTCGACCACGCCCTTGCCCGTCAACGGCAGGGTACATTCCTTCAAGAGCTTGGACTGCCCGGACTTCGACGCATGCGTCATGATCACGATGACCTTGCCGACCCCGGCCACCAGATCCATCGCACCACCCATGCCCTTGGCCATCTTGCCCGGCACCATCCAGTTTGCCAGATCGCCGTTCTCGGCCACCTCCATCGCGCCCAGAATGGCCATGTTGATGTGCCCGCCCCGGATCATCGCGAAACTGTCTGCCGACGAGAAGTAGCTCGTCCGGTCAAGCTCGGTGATCGTCTGCTTGCCTGCGTTGATGAGGTCGGGATCGAGTTCGTCCTCCGTCGGGAACGGACCCATCCCCAACATCCCGTTCTCGGACTGAAGCGTGACGTCCACCCCCTCGGGGATGTAGTTCGACACAAGGGTCGGGATCCCGATCCCGAGGTTCACGTAAAACCCATCTTCCAGTTCCTGTGCCGCGCGCGCGGCCATCTGATTGCGATCCCAGGGCATCGGGGCCTCCTTCGCTGCGTCTCAATCGGTCTTCAGTGTCGGATCCTGGGTCAGAAACATCAGGAAGCCGTCCGGGTCTGTGAGGTGAATCTCGCGCACGCCGTAGTCGCGATCATGCGGAGCCTTGGCACGAATGTCAGGCATGTCCTTGATGAGCGGCTCGATCTCTTCCCAAAGAGCGTCGATCTCGCTCACCCAGATCTGCGCGGCCGTGTTCTCCGACGTGACCTTGCGCGCCTCGTCCGAGGTATTCTGGATCAGGGCAAGCCATGCCCCTTCCCGCCGCAGCATCGCGTAATTGTGGTCGTCATTGCGGATCACTTTCTCGAACCCCAGCACGTCTGTGTAGAACGTGACGCTGCGGTCGACGTCCGACACCATGATGAGGGGCGAGAGCCCATGGAACCGCGGCGCGCCCATCTCAGGCAGCGCGGACGGTGCGCTGCTCGATCCGCTTCTCGTGATCACCCTTGATGATGCGCTGCACGAAGATCCCGGGCGTGTGGATCAGATCGGGATCCAGTGACCCGGTGGGCACCAGTTCCTCGACTTCGGCGATTGTCACTTTGCCCGATGTCGCGACGTTCGGGTTAAAGTTCCGGGCGGTCTTGCGGTAGATCAGGTTCCCCTGCTCGTCGCCCTTCCACGCCTTCACAATGGCCAGATCCGCAACGATTCCGCGCTCGAGGATATAGGTCTCCCCGTCGAAGTCCTTGTGCTCCTTGCCCTCGGCAATCTGGGTGCCGACACCGGTCTTGGTGTAGAAGCCCGGGATGCCAGCGCCGCCTGCGCGCAGCCGCTCGGCCAGCGTGCCCTGGGGATTGAATTCGATCTCCAACTCCCCGGACAGATACTGCTGCATGAAGAGATCGTTCTCGCCCACGTAGGAGCTGATCATCTTCGCCACCTGCTTGTCCTGCAGCAGCAATCCCAGCCCGAAATCGTCGACACCCGCGTTGTTCGATGCCACCGTGAGGCCCGAGACGCCCGACGCCTTGATCGCTGCGATCAGGTTCTCCGGGATCCCGCAGAGGCCAAACCCCCCCGCCGCGATCGTCATCCCGTCACTCAGCAGGCCGTCAAGCGCCGCCTCCGCCGTATCGAACACCTTCCGCATCGCCTGCCTCCCGGAAAAGCCGCCTGAGTCGGGCGGGTTATAGGCCGATGCTGCGCGTGCTCACAAGCACGAACGACCGCACCGCGGATCGCTAGCGATCGGACCCGCTGCTGGGTACCTCAGACGGGCTGCCAACCACTACTGCCGAGCCCGCCGGGTCTCCGTCGGAGATTGACCCCAGCACGCCTGCGTTCCTGGGCCGTTCCAGCTCGGCCCCACCGCGCGGAGCTTCAAGCAGCCAGAAGAGCAGGTTGTCGCCAAAGACCCGGTTGCGGGTCAGCTCCACGTGCTCGTCGGGCAGAAACAGCGTCGTGTCGAACCGGAGCGGGGACCGGAAACCCCGGGTCAGGTCACCGTCCAGACGCTCGTCCAGCAAGGCGGATGCGCGCAGGACAACCCCGTCCCCCTCCTCGTTCTCGGTAATCGCAAAGACGCCGGTGGCCGTATCAACTTCCGCAACCGCCGGGGTCTCGAACCCGCCGCCGACGACAAGGAAGAGGTCGAGATGCTCCGGCGGCTCGGCCCAGCGGTCCATCATCGCATGGAACCGCTCTGCCCTGCGCAGAAGGCGGGCCTGGTAGGCGATGGCGCGGGCGCGGCGGCGGTCGGCGTCCGGCTCGTTCGGCATCAGGAGCGCCAGCTCGGCCCCGGCGCCCGGGTCCGCCAAGCCCCACCCCATCTCCACCCATAACGCAGGATCGAAGATGTCGCGCACGGTCTCGCCGTCGATGCGCAGGCGGTTGTGCCGGCTGCGGGGCATCAGCTGATACGCCGCAGGGTGTGTCCCCAGCATGGCGGCCGGATAGACCGGTTGCAGCGGGCCCAGCTCCTTGCCGTTCACGAGGTTGTCCATCGCGATGATGGAACCACCGTTGGGCGGCGCGACGAAGACAACGCGGTCGAAGAATTCGGCGCCCGCCCAGGTGATGGGTGGCAGCGGCGCGCCCGGCTCCTCGGAGGGCGCCGCAAACCCGTACATCAGGAAGTAGCGTGAGACGAGGCTGCCCATGGAGTGCGCGAGCAGATCGAAGCGCACCTCTCGCTCTGGCACGCCGCGGTCGCGCGCGACCGTCGCGCGGCGCTCCTCCAGGAACTCGCCGAAGCGGTGCGCCGTGTCGATCAGATCGCGCCGCCAGTCGTAGTCGAACTGAAAAGAGTCGAAATCGCTGGGGGGCTCATCGATCGTGGGTGTCGGCGCAGGCTGAGGCTGCACGAAGAAGCGTTGATCGTCGAACGCGTCTCGACCCGGTCTGCGCCGCAGGACATTGAAGCCACCCTCTGAGAGCAGCTCGATCGACTCCCCATAGACGTTGATGTCGATAGGAACGCCAAGCACCCGGGCCTCGGCGGTCTCGAGGATACCGGCTGGCAAGACGCTGTCGCGCAACTCGCTGAACGGCTCGGCGCCCTCAGCCACCGGCAGCGCAATGAGCGCGTACTCGGCAGGGTCATCGGGATCCGCCGAGATCCCGGCAGAGCCGCCGCCGCCCCAGATGGGGGCCCCGCTTTCGCTATCGACCAGACGGGTCCCAAGGGTCCCCGGGATTGCGATCAGCGGGCGCCGCCGCGGTCCCTGCTCACCCGCCTCGGTCGTGCGCTGGTAGATCTGCTGCAGATCGGGCAACCGGGCCTCGGGTGAACAGGACGCGAGGATGACCGCTGCCGCCAGCGCCAGCCCGGCACGCCATCCCCCGTTTGCGGATGTTTGCCGCACCATGTCGGTCCCCAGATCCCCTCGCGCGTTCAGACCGTCTCGGCGGCCAGATGACCCGAGTACTCGAACGGCACCCCGGGTTCGTTCTTCGTCGCCCGGATTTCCAGCGAGGTGCGGACGTTCGCGACGTTCGGCGTCGCCGTCAGGTCGTCCGTCAGAAACGTCTGGAAGGTGCCTAGGTTGGGGCTCACGCACTTCAGCAGGAAGTCGATGTCGCCGTAGAGCATGTGGCACTCGCGCACGAGCGGCCAGTCGGCGCACAGCTTCTCGAACGCCTCCAGATCAGCGCCAGCCTGGCTCTTCAGGCGCACCATCGCGAAGACGGTCACCTCATAGCCCAGCGCCAGCGCATTCAGCCGCGCGTGATAGCCCTCGATCAGGCCGGTTTCTTCCAGGCTGCGCACCCGGCGCAGACAGGGTGGCGCCGAGATCCCCACCCGGCGCGACAGTTCGACATTCGTGATACGCCCGTCGGCTTGAAGCTCTTCAAGGATCTTCCGGTCGATCTGATCAAGCTTCAACCCCGCCATTCAGCCTGCCTTTTCGCAACCATTGCCTGCCCTCGCGGCCACCGGTATCATGCATTGACACGTCGTGGCCCGTGCGACGCTTACGTCTCCCGCAGCCGAATAGCAAGAATGTTGCGGGTTTGCGCAACAACCGGAAACAATCAACCATGACGGAGCGCGGCGAGCTTTGGATCCTGACCGATGGCCGGGCAGGAAACGTCGCGCAGGCACGTGGCCTGGCCGAGGCGTTGGCCCGACTGAAGCCACTCACCATCGCAGAACATGCGGTGACGCTCAAACCCTGGGCCGCAGCCGTTCCGGCGGCGCTGTCGCACCGGGTGCCTGCTGGCATGATCGGCTGGCCCTTCAGCGGCATTTCCATGGGCAGGGAGGCGCTGAGCGCGCCCTGGCCTTGCATGGTTATCGGCGCCGGGCGGCGCATTGCGCCGGTAGTCGCTGCGCTCAAGCGGCGTCATGGGGTGACGGCCGTGCAGCTGCTCGACCCACGAATGCCCGCGCGCGCTTTTGACGCCGTGGTCGTCCCCGAACACGACGCACTGACGGGCGCCAACGTGCTGACGAGCGTCGGCGCGCTTAACCGCTTGACGCCCGCCGCGATCGCCGAAGCGGCCGAGGCGTGGCCAGGCCCGCGAGCGGATCTGGCCAAACCCAGGCTGGCGGTGCTGGTTGGCGGGCCCTCAAGATCGGCACGCTTCACCGGGTCGGACGGGCAGGCCCTGATCGCGGCGCTGGAGGAACTGTCGGGACACTTCGGCTTGATGATCACCACCTCGCGGCGGACGGATCGCGAATTGGCTACCGAGATCACGACGCGGCTGGGCCACCGGGCGATGATCTGGTCAGGAGAGGCGGACGGGCCGAACCCGTACCCCGCCTTGCTCGCCCATGCCCAGGCGGCTCTGGTCACCGAGGACTCGGTGAACATGGCGTCAGAGGCGGCCTCGACCGGATTACCGGTGCACATCTTCCCGGTATCGGGTGTCGCGGAGAAGTTCGTGCGCTTTCACGAGAGCCTCGCGGCACAAGGGGCCACGCGGCGTTTCACAGGCGAGATCGACCACTGGACGTATGCGCCACTGGCCGAAGCCGACCGGATCGCCGCAGAACTCGTCCGCCGGGGCCTGGTCTGACGAGGTGTTCAGTTGCGAGGTGCGGTCACGCCATCGGCTGGGCGACGTTCATCGACATCCCGTTGTCAACGACCAGGCACTGGCCGGTGATCGACCGCCCCCCCAGCGCGAACAGCATCATCGCCTCGGCGATCTCCTCGGGCGTCGAGACCCTGCGCAAAACCCCCCGATTTGCTGAGGCTGCCCGCATCTCGGCGATCTCTTCCTGCGTATGCCGCCGGGCCCACCAGGCGCTGTCCACGAACCCGGGCAGCACCGCGTTGACCCGGACCTCGGGCGCCAGGGCCCGGGCAAGCTGAACGGTCATGGTGTTCATGGCGCCCTTGGACGCTGTGTAGGCCATGGAGGATCCCACCCCTGCCAGTACGGACGAGATCGAGGAGGTGTTGATCACCGACCCGGCACCGCTGGCCTTGAGCTCTGGCATGCAGGCACGCACCATCTGGTAGGCGCCGATAACGTTGACCTGATAGAGCTTCTGGAAGTCATCACCGGACAACGCATCGAGGTCGGTCATGGGCGCCGCAATGGTCGTACCGCCATTGTTGATCAGGATATCGATCCGACCCCATCGGTTTCGGGCGGCATCGGCGACGGCACGGCAGTCCGTGTCCTCACCAACATCGGCCCGGACAGCGAGGGCATCGACGCCCATTGCCGCACATTCACCGACAACCGCATCGGCACCCTCCGCGTTGCCCGCATAGGTCGCGATGACCTTGACCCCGGCCGCGGCCAGCATCCGCGCGCAGGCAGCGCCAATTCCCGACGATGCGCCCGTGACGATTGCAACCCGTTCTTCACCCGCCATCTTGCTCCCCGTTCCTGACCGGTCCCGACGCTAGTGGTCGTATCGGGGGGCGTAAAGGGCATAGCTGAGCCACCCGGCGTTGACCCGCAGCCCGGGCGTCGCTAGGCAGACGCGCGATCCGAACAGGGACCGAGCCAATGGCAGACCAACCGCGCTCCTTCCAGGAGATCCTGCTGCGCCTGTCGACGTACTGGGCGGCGAAGGGCTGTGCGGTGCTGCAGCCCTATGACATGGAGGTCGGCGCGGGCACGTTCCACCCGGCCACGACACTTCGGGCGCTGGGACCCCGACGCTGGGCCGCGGCCTATGTCCAGCCCTCGCGCCGTCCAACGGATGGACGCTACGGTGAGAACCCAAACCGGCTGCAGCACTACTACCAGTATCAGGTCATCATCAAACCGAGCCCACCGGACCTCCAGGATCTCTACCTCGGTTCGCTCGAGGCGATCGGCATCGAGATGGCGCTCCACGATATCCGGTTTGTCGAAGACGATTGGGAAAGCCCGACGCTCGGTGCCTGGGGGCTCGGCTGGGAGGTCTGGTGCGACGGGATGGAGGTCAGCCAGTTCACCTATTTCCAGCAGGTCGGCGGGCACGATTGTCACCCGGTGTCGGGCGAGCTGACCTATGGGCTGGAGCGCCTGGCGATGTATGTCCTGGGCGTCGACCACGTCATGGACATGCCGTTCAACGACCCGGACGCGCCGATCCCGCTGCGCTATGGCGACGTCTTCCGCCAGGCCGAGCGCGAGTACTCGCGGTTCAACTTCGATGTCGCCTGCACAAAGACCCTGCTGGCACAGTTCGAGGATGCCGAAAAGCAGTGCGCTGCCATCCTGGCCGAACCGGCCGAGGACCCAAAGACAGGGCAGCGGATCGTGATGGCTCAGCCCGCCTATGACCAGTGCATCAAGGCGAGCCATCTGTTCAACCTGCTGGACGCACGCGGGGTCATCAGCGTGACCGAGCGCCAGGCCTACATCGGACGGGTGCGCGCGCTGGCAAAGGCGTGCGCGGATGCCTACTTGGAGACGGAAGCGGGTGGGGCAGCCTGACCGATCTCAAAACGCGATTTGCAACCATGGACTTTTTCGATGACCAGATTGACCGCTCTTGGACTCGTGGCAACCGTGCTTGCGCTCGGAGCCTGCGCGACGACGCCTCAAACCCCCGCCCAGAGGGCGCTGTCAGATGAGATATTCAATCAAGTGATGGAATGGATCCCCGCCTACGCCGAAGAACGCAACGCGAAAGCGATGGCCGCCTGCATCGCCTGGGAGGGCAGAGGGGATGGCCCGCGGGTCATCGATGCGGTCTGGTATCGGACGGGGGAGGGCTCGGACATTCAGTTCCCCGCCGGCCAGCTCATGACTTCGGCAATGCTGCTATGTGACCGTGAGATGGCCGGTCGCGATGGCTGCACCTGCCACGAGTTGGCGTCAAACGAACAAAATGTGCTGACGGTGCCATGATGGCAGCATCCCATTTCGTGCCAAGACATGTGGTATCGGAGCTATCATGAAAGGCCGCACGTTCCTGATCGGCAGCGCGCTGCTTCTGGCGGCCTTCACGGTCGGGCTCTGGTACACGCAGTTCTACGCCTGGTACGAGGAACTGCCGCAGCAGCCGCTTTTCATCGCGGACCGTGAGGTAGCGGTCGAAAGCTGGCAGGCTATCGACGGCGCGTCCTCGCCCCTGAAGCTGCGCATCTGCGTGACGGTAACACCCGAGACGGCCACGCGATTGGCCAACATCCTCGAGGTTTCGGAGCCGGGCGACCCACTGGTCCCCCCCGACTGGTTCGACTGTTTCAACGCCAAGGAAATCAGCCGTGACATGGAGGCGGGCCGCGCAACGTTCCACATTCTCGGGCCTTCGTCGTTCGACGGCGTGATGGATGTGATGGCGCTTTACCCCGACGGGCGGGCCTTCCTGTGGCGTGAACTCGACGAGCGCTTCCGGAAGTAGCAGCCCTTCCGGCAAGGATGGCCATCGTCTAGACTGCCCCGACACTAGAGGGGGGGCCTATGTCGACGCTCAGGAACAGCTTTGCCGCGGTCACACTTGTCTTTGCGATCGCTCTGGCGGTGCCAGGACATGCCGTGTCCATTTTCGTCACGCAGGACGAGTATCTGGCGCTCGAGCCACGCCAGCAGAGGGATTTCGTGGCCGGCGTCTACGATGCCCACGCGGTACTGCTTGACGCTGGCCTCATCCAGGAAGGCCGGGCGCACGGGTTGATCAGCAAGGGCGTCCGATGCTCGGGCTCCATGCCGGCCAGCGAGATGCGCGACCTCCTGAACCGCTACATCGCACAAAGAAACGGGCGCCCATCGGACTCGCCCGCCAGCTTGCTGTTCTTCGCGCTGGCAGAGCTCTGTTGAACTGCCATCCAAGCAGGGGGTCCACCCAGGTCCGCTGGGCAACCTGCAT
Source organism: Pseudomonadota bacterium (assembly GCA_039033215.1). Taxonomy (GTDB): domain Bacteria; phylum Pseudomonadota; class Alphaproteobacteria; order Rhodobacterales; family Rhodobacteraceae; genus Thermohalobaculum. The sequence continues at coordinate 48,574 of JBCCDA010000014.1, forward strand.
GAAGCGCGAGCCGCTCAAACGAAGTCGAGCGCGTCGAGATCGCCAGCCGAGAGGTCCGACAAGACCACTTTGAGATCCGCGATCTGACTGGTGGTCAGCACGGCGTCGGCGCCTAGCTGCTCGATGGTGAAGTCGGCAAACGAGAGCCCCAGCGCCGTGAAGTCCAGCCGATCCGCGCCGTTACCGAAGTCGGTAATGGTATCCTCGCCGGTCCGGGTCTGGTCGAAGACGAACCGATCAGCACCCGTGCCGCCCGTGAACGTGTTATCGAGACGGTCACCACCAATCACATCGTCGAACGCCGAACCGATGATGGCCTCGACCTGACTGAAGCTATCGCCCTCGGCAGCCCCCCCGACCTCACCGCGCCGGTCGAGAGAGACAACAACACCCGCGTCGGCCTCTGCGTAGCTCACGGTATCGAAGCCACGCCCACCGCTGAAACTGTCGGCGCCACTGCCGCCGGCCATCAGGTCATCGCCGTTCCCACCGTTCACCCGGTCGTCGCCATCGCCACCGAAGAGGCTGTCGTTGCCGTTGCCTCCCGTCAGGCGGTCGTCGCCTGCATCCCCGTGCAGCTGGTCATCGCCATCTCCGCCAGTAAGGGCATCAGCGCCGTCGCCGCCGTAGAGTGCATCGTTGCCATCATCGCCGCGCAGGTTGTCGCCGTCGTTCCCACCGTAGAGCACATCGTCGCCATCGCCGCCTCTCAATGCGTCGGCGTCTTCACCACCGTGCAGCACGTCTCCACCGTCGCCACCATCCAGCAGATCGCGATCGCCCCCTCCGTAGAGCAGGTCCCGGCCTTCGTCGCCCCTGACGTTGTCGCGACCCTCGCCGCCCTCGATGATATCGTCGCCGCGGCCACCATAGATGCGGTCTGCCTCGTCTCCGCCGTCAATCTGGTCATTGCCGTCGCCGCCAAGAAGCCGGTCCCGGCCGAGCCCTCCTGTCACCACGTCGTCGCCGTCTCCAGCCGAGATCAGGTCTCGGCCACCGCCACCATCGATGGTGTCCGCCTGGGCGGTACCGAGAAGATCGTCGTTCCCCCCGGTTCCGCTCACCACGCCCTCGGGGGTCGTTCCGGTGATGGTGATGCGCACGGTGCCCTCGCTTGTGCCACCGTTCCCGTCCGCAAGCGTATAGGTGAAGGTCTCTAGGGCGCTCTCACCCTCGATGAGCTCATCGAAAGCACTTCCCTGGGCATACACGAAGGTCCCGTCCGTGCCGAATGCCACCGTGGCGCCCGAGGCGAGCACAACCGTCGTAGATGCCTGACCATTGATCGCCACCACATTGAGGGTATCGGACGTGTCGACATCGCTGTCGCGGCCAGCGCCATTGTCCTGGATGAGGTTCCCGTCCAGCGTTTCGCCTTCGCTGACAGTGAACGCATCGTCCATCGCGATCGGCCCGTCATTGCCCCCCACGACCGTGATCGTCGCCGTCGCTGTGTCCGTGCCGCCATCGCTCGAGGTGATTGTATAGTCGAAGGCGACTGTCGCGCTCTCTCCGACAGCCAGCGCGTTGTAGGCACCATTGGTCGCAAAGCTGAACGAGCCGTCGGTTCCGACCGAATAGCTGGCTCCGCTGGCCAAGGTGACGCTGCCTGGCGCCGCGCCGTCCACGGACGTGACCGCGAACCCGAGCCCCGAGGGATGGCTATCGCTGCCCGCACCATTGTCGGCAAACAGGTCCGCGCTCACCGATCCATCTTCCGAAACGCTGAACACATCCGCCCGCGCGTCAGGATCTTCCTGCACACCATCCCCGGTCTCTTCCAGATCGCCATAGGCAATGGTGCGGTCGGCGAAGCTGAGGCGCTCGACGCTGTCGTCGATCCTGTCGGTCCCCTCGCCCGTGACTTCCCAGTAACCGGAGAAGCTGGCGAAGGTGTACTGGGCGAAATCGCCAAGGAAGACCGCCGTGTCTGCGCCCCCGCCGCCTATCAGACGGTCGTCTCCCGCGCCGCCGGTCAGGCTGTCGTTACCCGCGCCGCCGTCCAGCGTGTTGTCCGCGGCGTTGCCGATCAGAACGTCATCTCCCGCGCCTGTGACGGCATTCTCGATGACGGTGCCGACGGCAAGCGTCATGTTGCCGGTCTCGTTCCCGACGTCGGACGTCGTGGCCTGGGTAAACGACCCCTCGGTCACGGTGAGGTCGATACGCTGATCGTAGGCGTAGCCCGAGAAGTCGACCGTATCGATGCCCCCGCCGTCGACGATGGTGAAGGCCATGTTGTCGGCATGGTCCGCGAGGTTCGACCAGGGCGCCGATACCTCAGCCGAAATCGTTGTGTTGAAACCCCATACAGTGTCTCCGGCAAAGGCATTCGCGGTCGAGAACCCGTATTCGCCATAGAGGTCGTCGAGCGCGATCCAGTCGGCCGCCATCGGGCTCAGCAGGAACGCATAGCTCGCGTCGACGGCCGTGTTCGCCGTCTGGCTGAAGTAGGACATCATCGAGCCCTGCCAGCTGTCGTTGGCGTACTTTGCGTCGCGCCCGTAGCTGGCCGAGCCGTTGTAGTCGCCCTGGTGGCCCAGGCCCAGCGCATGTCCGATCTCGTGCAGGATGGTCTGGAACGTGTACCCGTCGTAGGCCGAGGAGGAGCCGTACCAGCCACGATCGACGTTCACGACAGCGTAGCTGATATAGCCCTGACCGCCGATCGTCCCGTAGGCCGATCCGGCGTAGGCACCTGCATTGTCGTCCGAGAACCGAAAGTCGGCGCCGGTACCGGAAACCTCGACAAAGTCGATACCCAGCATCGCCTCGAAGACCTTGAAACCTTCGCGCACCAGCTCCTGCCGGGCGGCGGTCAGCCCGTTGCCGTCCTCTTCATTGCCGGTGATGTTGAATGTGAGGCTCCCGTCCTTCGCCAGGTAGCCACTGTCCGATAGGTTCCATTTGCGCGGCGTCGACCAGTAGCCGGTCTCGAGCTGATCGGCGAGCGTGTCGAGTGTCGCCTGGCCCGAGGCTTCGGCCATCTCGACAGTCAACTGGAAGGCGTCGCTCGCAAGAGCATCGCCCACAAAGCTATCAACCTTGATGTAGAAACTTCCCGCGTCCTCGGCCGTGTAGAGAAGACGTGAATCGGTGTCGAAGCCGCGGGCGACATCGTCGTTCATGCCCACAAGGTTGCCGTCTGCGTCGTAGAGGCTGACAACCGTGTCGATACCGAACCCGGAGAGGTCGATGGCAACGGTCTCGCCCTCCGTCAGGTCCAGCCGGTAGACCTCACCATCTCCGAATGAAGCGGAAATGGTTCCTCCGACTTCGATCTCCCCAATGGCACCATCGTGGACAAGAGTTTCGTCGACGCCAACGAGCGAGGAGGCCTTCGCAAGGTAGTCGGCGAGCTTGTCGTGGGTGCCGTCAATCGCGTTGATCGGGTTGGCAGTGCACAACATGCACATGGACGCATCTCCTCGCAAAAGCCTGGGAACGCTCGCCGGCGTTTGGGAGGAAAATCCCGAGAAATTGTTTCGAAAGTGTCGAAGAACTTAGTAAAGGCACTGTTAGTGCCAGAACAGGACAGGCGACGCATGTAACAGAGACCATGCGCGCTGGTGGGACTTCGGGCAGCGAATACGGCGCGAGAGCGCAAGGTTAGCCAGATCTTCACCGGTCAATGCGATCCAAAGAAAGTCCATCTGGAGGGCCCGTTGCAACTGTCGTTGAACCTTGAGATTCCGACCGATACGGGAGCAACGGCACCGCTCGTCTTGCCTGCGGCCGCGTCACAGCGGCGCCGCAGTGCCGGAAAGATGCGGCATTACGGGGGTGCCGCTGCTGAAGACATTGCGGTCCGGGCATACGAAGGCCGTGGCCTCACCGTGCTCGAGCGCCGCTACAAGACGTCGGACGGGGAACTCGATCTGGTGCTCCTGGACGATGAGCAACTCGTCTTCGTGGAAGTCAAGCGTTGCAAACGTCGTTCCGCCTGGGACTCCCCTGTATCGCCAACACAATGGCGACGTCTCGAACGCGCGGCCCAACACTACCTCGCCAGCTACGCTACCGAGACAGGCGCGCACCCGTTCTGCCGCTTCGATGTTGCCCTCGTGAACGAGCTTGGCGCGGCAGAAATCGTCGAGAACGCGATGACGTTCGGCGCCTAGTTTCCCACCACCCCGTCTCTCGGCGACCCTCTTGTCCGACGCGCGCGCACACTCCGGGGTTGCAACTTGGTCGCGGCCTGTGCAGTCCAATGGTCGTGCGCAGGCTCGCCCCTTCGCACGCCGAAAGATGATCAGTGCGGTCGAAAGAGACGAGGCAGCAATTGGCGCTCAAAGTTGCGATACAGATGGATCCCGTGGAGACAGTCGACATCCACGCTGACAGCACGTTCCGGCTGGCTCTGGAGGCACAGGCACGCGGGCATACGCTGTTCTACTACCAGGTCGGCGATCTCGTCTGGAACCAGGGCCAGGTCCAGGCCACCGGCTACACCATCGAGGTGCAGGCGGTCGAAGGCAATCACGTTGCGTTTGGCCCGCGTCAGACGGTCGATCTCGCGGACTGGGATGTCGTCCTCCTCCGCCAGGACCCCCCGTTCGACATGAGCTACATCACCAACACCCATCTGCTGGAGATGATCCACCCGCAGACGCTGATCGTGAACGATCCTTTCTGGGTGCGGAACTGCCCCGAGAAGATCCTGGTCCTCGAATTCCGCGATCTGATGCCGCCGACGATGGTCGCGCGCTCGCTGGAGGCGATCCGGGCTTTCCGCGCCGAGCATGACGACATCATCGTCAAGCCGCTCTACGGCAATGGCGGCGCCGGTGTCTTCCGGCTAACGGCGACAGATTCGAACCTAGCCTCGCTTCACGAGATGTTCAGCCAGATCAACCGCGAACCTCTCATGATCCAGAAGTTCCTGCCGGACGTGACCAAGGGCGACAAGCGCGTGATCCTTGTGGATGGCGAGGTGGCCGGTGCGATCAACCGGGTGCCGCAGGCCGGAGAGACACGCTCCAACATGCACGTCGGCGGCCGGCCCGAGAAAGTCGGCCTCACGGACCGTGACCGGGAAATCTGCGAGCGGCTGAAACCGGTCCTCAAGGAGCGTGGGCTCATCTTCACCGGGATCGACGTGATCGGTGGCAACCTGACGGAGATCAATGTGACGTCGCCCACCGGCATCCAGGAGCTCGAGCGCTTCGACGGCGTCAATGTTGCCGCGATGATATGGGACGCGATCGAACGGCGCCGGGCCGCCTGAGTGCCGTGGATATCCGGCTCGCGCTCGTAAATCTCTACCTTCGCCTTGCGGTCAAACCGGTGTTGCGCCGGTTGGCGGATCCGGGGCGCATGCGGACGATGCTGGAGCGCGACGCAGCCCGGCGGTTCGTTGTCCCGGAGGATGCCCATTTCGTTGAGGATCTGATGCGCCGCGACGGGCCGCCGCGCCAGGCCGGCATGATCCCGGCAATCTGGGCCAGCGTCGGGCGGCCCGACCGACGCAAGGTTATCCTCTACCTGCACGGCGGCGCATACCTCGCGGGCTCACCTCGGACGCATCGCCATCTGGCCGCAGCCTTGGCCGGTGAAGCAGGGGTCCGGGCGGTGGTGCCAGACTATCGATTGGCGCCCGAAACACCGTTTCCCGCTGCGATCGACGATGCGCTTGCCGCCTACTGCCACTTGCTGACGGCGGGGTATGAAGCAACCGAGATCGCGGTGGCAGGCGATTCTGCAGGGGGCGGGTTGAGCTTCGCACTGGTGCTTGCGCTGGCAGACCGGGATCTGCCGCTTCCCGCCTGCGTTGTCGGCTTCTCGCCTTGGACGGACATGACCGGAACAGCCGAGAGCCTCCGGCGCAACGCCGCACGGGACGTCCTGCTGCCAGCCAACCGGATGGACGACGTTGTCGCCTACTACCTCGGCGTGCAAGACCGAGCCCACCGACTGGCCTCCCCCGCCCTGGCTTCCTGGCCAGAACCGCCCCCGCCGACCCTGATCATGGCGAGTCGCAGCGAGATCCTGCGGGATGACGCGGTGCACATGGCCGATACGTTGCGCAAGGCCGGAGGCGACGTGCAGTTGGAACTCTGGCGCGGTCTGCCCCACGCGTGGCCGATCTTCTACGGGCGGATCAGGCAGGCGGACATGGCAATCGAGACGGCGGGCGCCTTCATTGGCCGCCATCTTGGCGCGGAGCCAGAAGGCTAACCCGGGCCTATAGGGCGGTGTCGGTTAGCGTGGCAGACCAAGACTAGCGATGGGCACCGTCACCCGGTGCCGGATTGTGCTGGGCATCCCATCTGCTTGCCCTGCCAACGGCTTGGTCAGAACCATGGCGGCGACCGGAGGAGATGTGGCAAGATCGCGAAGCAACTCAAGTTCTTGAAAGGATTGCGCCATCTGGTCATCCACGCCGGGTAGCGCTGCCCTGAGCATCGCCCAATCGACACCGCAGACAATCCCTTGCCGGGCGGTGATCTCGAGCAATCGGCGGGCACCGGACGCCGTCAACACATACGCATCCGCTCCCGGAGCGGCCTTGAGCGACAGCGCGCGTGCACCCCCGAGCGCGGCGAGCGTCGACACCACCACCGGGAGAGGCGTCGCCGCGGCGTACCCCGCTGCCTGAGCCCAGGCAGACATCCGGGAATTCGCGAAAACGACATCGGCTCCGGATGCAATCTCGTCGATCTCGCCAAGGCCCACGTGGAAGACCGCATCATCCTCGCAGACAAGCGCCCTCTCGTGTCCTGCATCAAGCAGCGTCTGCCAGGCGAGCCGATGGCTAAGGAAACAGCCGATTGCCCCCGGTTTGATCTCTGGCTCACCCCAAAAGGCGTCACCGATGAGGTCGGCATACTCCGCGAAGGGGAAGTCCGCGTCGTGACCGTCAAGAGCTGAGATAACCTGAAAGCCGATACGGAAGCGCTCCGCCGACTGCCGGAACCTGTCCAACCGGTCATCGTCCGCGGCCCGGTTGATAACAAGAACCGGGAGCGTCATCGCTCAGCCCTTTCGGGCGGCCTTCTCCGCGAGACCCGAGATGCCTTCGCGGCGTTGGAGTTCGTCCAGCACATTGCCCACAGGTATGTTGTGTACAGCAAGTACGACTAACAGGTGGTAAATCACATCCGCCGCTTCTCGGGTTAATGCCTCGGTGTCGCCGCGAACGGCTTCGATCACGGCCTCAACAGCTTCCTCGCCGAACTTCTCGGCGCATTTGGCAGGGCCCTTGGCAAGCAGCGACGCAGTGTAGGAGGATTCGGGATCCGCACCCAATCGCGACACAATCACCGTCTCAAGCCGTTGTAAAACCTCGCTCATTGGCGGACTGCCACGCCAGCGGCGGCCATGTGGGATTTCGCCTCGCCAATCGTATGCTGACCGAAATGGAAGATCGACGCCGCCAGAACAGCCGAAGCATGGCCCTCGGTCACGCCTTCGACCAGATGATCGAGGTTTCCGACCCCGCCAGAGGCGATCACGGGGATGCGGACGGCGTCGGCGATGGCCCGGGTCAGGGCCAAGTTGAAGCCCACCCTGGTGCCGTCGCGATCCATCGAGGTGAGCAGGATCTCGCCTGCCCCTTTTGACTCCATCAGACGCGCAAACTCGACCGCATCGATACCGGTTTCCTTACGGCCACCATGCGTGAAAATCTCGTATTTTCCGTGACTTACCTGCTTTGCGTCGATGGCGACGACGATGCACTGGGCGCCGAACTTCTGCGATGCCTCGGCGACGAAATCGGGATTGTTCACCGCGGCCGTATTGATCGAGACCTTGTCCGCCCCGGCCAGCAAGAGCGCGCGGATATCCTCGACCGTCCGGACACCTCCGCCGATGGTCAGCGGCATGAAACAGGCCTCCGCCGTGCGGGTGGCAACATCCAGAATTGTCGAGCGATTCTCGTGGCTTGCGGTGATGTCGAGGAAGCAGAGCTCATCCGCCCCGGCCGCATCATAGACCTTCGCCTGCTCGACCGGATCGCCCGCATCGACAAGATCCACGAAGTTCACGCCCTTGACCACACGGCCATCGGCGACATCCAGACAGGGGATCACTCGGGTCTTCAGCATGCTGCCTGTTAACCCGCTTGGCGCTGTCTTCCAAGCCGTATGCCAAACGTATGCTTTGTGTATGACAAACGTATGCCAAACGTGCGCCGGGCACGTCGACCCGCAGAGGTTAACAAGTTCAATGCATCAAACCGAGCTCGCCGAACGCGCCACACGTGACAGCGCATTGCGCGCGATCAGCACGTGGAACGGCATGATGAGGCCAAGGTAGATCCTGCCGCCAAGGTTATGCCGCCGGACCCATGTGGCGAGCGATACGGTGCCACCCTCCGAGATCACCGCAACCCGAAAATCGAGATGTCGGTCGTTGAAGCCGGCGATCACTTCGCGCTCGGTCTCGACCTCGACGGGAAACTCGCCCAGCTTCTTCGGCGCCGCCGGTCCCTTTGCGCGAATCCCGAACGGAGCAACCAGGAGACCGCGCAAGGCAACCAGAAACTCGGCCCACTGTGGAAACTGCACGATGATCTCGGCGGCCTCACGAGCCGACATGTTCACGTCGACGGCGTAGCAGTCGAGAAAGTCCGTCGCCGCGCGCCGACTGTGCAATGCGCTGCAAGCTGGCAATGAACACGCCCGAACACGATCAACCATCTCCGCGCTCCTAATTGGTGCCGCTCCGAACATGGGGCACCAGGGTCGCACACGCGATGCGGTCAAGACGCGCATCGTCTCTGCAACCTTGGTCCGTCCACCGTAGATCGCGTGTCCCGAGATGACGCCGTTCAGGAGCTAAACCGGGCAGCTACGATCGGCACATCACGCGGACAGCGCCCGCAGCGCCTGGACCAGATCGACGCTGCCGTCATAGATGGCACGGCCCGAGATCACGCCGTTCAGGAGCCGCCCGTAGTTCTTCAACTTGCGAAGGTCCTGGATGGACGACACGCCGCCCGAGGCGATGACGGGGATGCGCACAGCGCGGGCAAGCGCCACGGTGGCGTCGATGTTCGGGCCCTCCATCGCGCCGTCGCGGTCGATGTCGGTGTAGATGATCGCGGCGACGCCCGCGTCCTCGAACCGCTTCGCAAGCTCGGGAGCGGCGAGGTCAGTGGTCTCGGCCCAGCCCTCGACCGCCACGCGCCCCGCACGTGCGTCAATGCCGACGGCGATCTTTTTGGGGAACTTGCGGGCGGCCTCCTTCACCAGATCCGGGTCGCGCACGGCAGCCGTGCCCAGGATCACCCGCGCAATGCCCTTGGCCAGCCACATCTCTATCGTGGCCATGTCGCGGATACCCCCACCCAGCTGCATGGGAATGGAGGTCGACGCCAGGATAGCCTTCACCGCGGCCTCGTTCACGGGCGCCCCCTCGAAGGCACCGTTGAGGTCCACGATGTGGAGCCACTTGCAGCCCGACTGCTGGAACTTCTTTGCCTGCGCTGCAGGGTCATCGTTGAACACGGTCGCCTCGGCCATCTCACCGCGGACGAGGCGAACGCACTGACCGTCTTTCAGGTCTATCGCGGGATAGAGGATCATGGCGCTTCGTCTGGCCCGACCTCCGGCTGATTGCAAGCGGGCTATTTGCGAAATCGTGATGTGTCAGATTTTTCGAACGCTGGTACTGTCTTCGAAACTGGACGGAGAGAGAAATGCGACGACTTCTGGCAGCGGCTCTGATCGCGATGGCTGGCCCCGCGCTTTCGGCGGAGGGCGAGCGGGTGCAAGTGACCGGTGAGATCATCGACACCTGGTGCTATTTTTCGGGCGTGATGGGCGCGCCCGCGTCGGTCGTGGGGACGGCGCATCACACCTGTGCCATCTGGTGCGCGGCCGGCGGGATCCCGGTGGGCGTGCTGGCCGAAGACGGTACCGTCTACATGGTGCTCAAGTGGGAGGGGAACCCCGATGTCGCGGGCAATACGCTGCTGTCGGTTCAGTCACACGAGGTCGTCGCAGACGGCGTCCTGCATGTGCGCGACGGCATCAACTATCTGATCGTCGAGAAGGTCGTGGCCGACAACGGGATCGTCAACGAGACTCACAACGATTTTGGCGTGGTGCCGGGTTTTGCGATCCCCAAGAGCGTGACGGGAGGCTGAGATGCGGGTGATACTGGTATTGCTGGGCCTTCTGATGGCGGTCCCCGCCGCGGCGGAGGGCGAGTTCGCCGAAGGCTCCGAGGTAACGGGCTGGGACGGCCTGCAGGGACGTGAGCCGGCCAAGTTCGAAGCCCGCGTGGTCGATGTGCTGTGTGAACTGACAGGCGACTGCCCCGAGGACTGCGGCGCTGGCGCACGCCAGATGGGTCTGGTGCGCGAAGCCGACGGGGTTCTGGTGCTGGCGGCCAAGAACCTCCAGACCTCGTTCAACGGGGCAACGAAGGATCTGTCTCCCTACTGCGGACAGGTTGTCACCGTGGACGGGCTGTTGGTGGGTGATCCGACTGTGGCCCCGACGAAGTTCTACCAGGTGCATACGATCCAGCGACAAGGTGTGAAGCTGAAGGCCAGGGCGGTGCGGTGGACACGTCTGTGGGATCGCGCGAACCCTGACTTGCAGGACCTCAAGGGACCGTGGTTCCGGCATGACCCTGACGTGAAAGCGGCGATCGAGGCGAACGGTTGGCTGGGCCTGGGGGAGGAAGCCGACAAGGTGTTCATCGAGGAGAACTACTGATGCGTCTGTTCGCGGCGTTGGTGGTCCTTGGGCTGGCGGCAGGGGCGCAAGCCGAGACGCCACTGCCCTTCCCGGTGGAGATCACGGCCGAGTTCGCGCTGGTCGACCAGGATGGCGAGACCGTGAGCACCGAAGGCCGTGACCGCCCGATGGCTGTCTTTTTTGGCTATGCGAACTGCGAGGCGATTTGTTCGGTTGCCATGCCGTCGTTGGGGGCGGCGCTGGATGTGCTCGGTGACGATGCGGAACGGCTGGATGCGTTTCTCATCACGGTCGACCCCGAACGGGATACTCCCGAAGTGATGGCCTCGAAGCTGCCCCAGTGGCATCCCAAGCTGCGGGGACTTACAGGCTCCGAGGACGCGCTGGCAGCTGCGCGCACGTCGTTCCAGATCGAGCGCAAACTGGTCTTCACGGACCCCGAGGGTAACCCCGTATACGCCCATGGCAGCTTCATCTATCTGATCGGCCGGGACGGGAAGGTGGCGACGCTGCTGCCCCCGATCCTGAGCCCGGAGCGCATGGCGGAGCTGATCCGGCAATACCTGTGATGGCCGGGGTGTCGCCACGTTCGCGTTGACCGGGCCGTCCGAGGGTGGCTTCATCCCTGGATAACAATCGGAGGTAACGCGGATGCGCATCATCCCCATCGCCGTGGCGCTGGTCGTGTTGGCCGGCCAAGCCCAGGCCAACGACGTCTTCGGCACCTGGCAGAGCGAGACGAACGCCGAGGGCAAGTATCTCCACATCGAAGTCCATGCCTGCGAGGCGAACGCCGCCCAGGTCTGCGGCACAATCGTAGGCGCTTTCGGCGGTGCCGACGCTGGTAACATCGGCAAGCCGATCATCTGGGACATGCAAGCGGACGGGACCAGCGCTTGGGACGACGGCAAGATCTGGAAGGCCGATGACGACGAGGTCTATGACAGCGAGATGGCGCTGACGGGCGGCAATCTTGAAGTCTCGGGCTGCATCCTGTTCGGGCAGATCTGCCGCTCTCAGACGTGGACCCGCGTCGAATAGGTTGTGCAATGCACCCTTGTGTGGCGTCAGTCCAGCACCAGAATGTCCGGCCACTTGGAGTTGGCATTGACGATGAAGACCTCGTGCTTGCCCAACCACTCCTTGTGCACGGTCATGTTGAGGTTGAGGTACAGCTTGTCCTCAAAGATGCGGAAGATCGTTGGATTGATTCCGACGACCCGGTCCTTCGCGATGCCCCAGGCGCAGTAGCCGCCGTATTGGGGCGCCCAGCGCTCGGGGTCCGCCATGAACTTGTCGCGGTTCTCGGCCGATGAGAACCACCAGGTCGCACCCTTCCATTGATACGCGAACTCCTCGGTACCCTGTACGGGCCGACGCTCGAGGTGATAGGCAACGGCGTCATAGCCCTTGAGGGCGCGGCCGTGCATGTCAGACCAGATTTCGGGATCACGCACCTCCTTGGCGGAGGCGGGAGCGGTGAACATCAGGGCGGCGAGCAGGATCAGAACAGAACGTACCATCGGTCACTCCTCCGATTTGTTTGGCTGACAGTACCGGATTATCACGTAATGTGAACGGACTTGCCGGTCGCATCAGTCGCGATTTCAGGGTGCCCAGTGCAGGAAGTTCCCGATCAGGCGCAGGCCGGTAGCCTGACTCTTCTCGGGGTGAAATTGCGTGCCGATCATGTTGGCGTGCCCGACGACGGCGGTGACCATCTCGCCATGGACCGAATGGGCCAGCCGGTGCTCGGGCACCCGGGGGCGCAGATGGTAGGAGTGCACGAAATAGGCGTGCGCGCCCGGGTCGATCCCCGCGAGCACCGGATGATCGCTGGTGATCGTCAGCTCGTTCCAGCCCATGTGCGGCACCTTCAGCGCCGGGTCGTCGGGCGCGAGCTCCACGACGTCGCCGGGGATCCAGTCAAATCCCGGCGTCTCGCCATGCTCGAGCCCGCGCGTCGCCATCAGTTGCATCCCGACGCAGATCCCGAGGAACGGGGTGCCTTGCTTCACCCGCTCGAAGATCGCCTCCGCCATCCCGTCGACAGCGAAGAGCCCCCGGCGACAATCCGCGAAGGCGCCGACACCGGGCAGGACCACCCGATCCGCGCGCGTCACCGCATCCGGGTCCGAAGTCACCAGGATCGGACCGCCCCCGGTCTCGCCCGACATCCGCTCGAACGCCTTCTCGGCCGAGTGGAGGTTGCCCGAACCGTAGTCCACGATCGCGGTGGTCATGCGCGCGCACCCTCGCCCGACATCCAGAGCTCCTCCGCGCCTTCTTCCGTCGCCGCCTCGACGGTCGCCACCTCGTGCCAACCGCGGGACCTAAGCTCCAATCGCTTCAGAGCCCCGCCCTCGAACGCCGCGATAAATCCGATGGCATACATGGCAGGCGATGCCGCAAGCGGATTGACCACTGCGGCGATGAGCAGCACCGATACCATCCCGAACAGGATCACCCAAAGCCCGTGCCAGATCGCCCAGATCGGCGGCAGAATCAGAGCGAAGATGCTGAAGCGGTCGGCGACAAGCCACAGGTCACGCGCGCCCTTGCGGTGCACCGTCCAGAGCTTCAGCTCCATCAGAGCGCGCCCTTGGTCGACGGTACGGCATCGGACTTGCGGGGGTCTGTCTCGAGCGCATCGCGCAGAGAGCGTGCCACAGCCTTGAAAGCCGCCTCGGCGATATGGTGGGAGTTGATGCCCGCCAGCGCGTCCACGTGCAGTGTGATCCCGCCATGGGTCGAGAACGCCTGGAAGAACTCCCGTACCAGTTCGGTATCGAAGGTCCCGATCTTCGGCGCCGTGAAGTCGACGCGCCAGCCAAGATATGGGCGCCCCGACAGATCAAGTGCCGCGCGCACCAGCGTGTCATCCATCGGCAGCAGACAATCGCCGTAGCGGCGGATGCCCCGCTTGTCGCCCATGGCCTCGGCCAAGACCTGGCCGAGAACAATGCCCGTGTCCTCGACCGTGTGGTGGTCGTCGATATGCAGATCCCCCACGGCGCGGACCGTCATATCGATCAGCGCGTGGCGGGCGAGCTGGTCCAGCATGTGGTCGAAGAAGCCGATGCCCGTCTGGTTGTCATAGCTGCCGGTCCCGTCGAGGTTCAGCTCGACGGTGATCTCGGTCTCAGCGGTTTTGCGGGTAAGGGTCGCTGTGCGCATGGCGGTTCCTCCGGTCGGCGCCTCTATAGGGCGCAGGGGCGTGGGTAGCAATTCCCGAACCTTCGGCTTAGATCGATCGGAGAGGAGATGGGCATGAACCAACAGAACTTCCCTGGCTGGCACGGCACGACGATCGTGGCCATCAAGAAGGGTGACCAGGTTGCGGTCGCCGGTGACGGACAGGTCTCGCTGGGTCAGACCGTGATCAAGGGCAACGCCCGCAAGGTACGACGGCTGAACCCCGGCGGTCACGACGTGATCTGCGGGTTCGCGGGGGCCACGGCGGACGCCTTCACGCTGCTCGAGCGGTTGGAGTCGAAGCTCGAGGCCGCGCCCGGACAACTGATGCGCGCTTGCGTGGATCTCGCCAAGGACTGGCGGACAGACAAGTATCTGCGCAATCTCGAGGCGATGCTGATCGTCACGGACGGTGCACACCTGCTCGTGGTCACCGGTGCGGGCGATGTGTTGGAGCCTGAAGGCGGAATCGCGGCCATCGGATCGGGCGGCAACTACGCGCTCGCCGCGGCGAGGGCCATGGCGGACATGGACATCGATGCCGAAACCGCAGCGCGCAAGGCGCTGGAGATTGCCGCGTCCATCTGCGTCTACACGAACGGCAACGCCGTGGTGGACGTGATCGGCTCGGCATAGGGGCGCGGTCTCTGGCCACACTGGACATGCAGGGGGCAACGCGCCACTCTTCGGCTTTCAGCCTCTGGTGTTCGGATGGGTATTTTGGAGTCAGGCACGCAGATCCCGACGGCGAAACGAAATGATGCCGCGGGCCTGCCGCCAGAGGGTCGCGTTCGCCAGGCGCTCATCGCGCTTGGCACCGTAATCGGGTGGATTGCCCTTACGGTCCTGATCATCTGGGTCCACCGTGATCACGACCCGATGCAGCCAGCCAGGCTGCTTGGTGGGCTTGGGCTGATCACCTGGACATTTGCGGAAATGATGGGAGGGCGCGAGGGGCCGATCTGGCCGATCAGCGCCCTGGCAGTCACGGGTTCGCTGTCGATCGGCTATGCGGCGGGGTTGGTGGCGCATGAGTACACGGACCAACCCGGATTATCGGGGATCGCGGTGATCAGTGGCGTATCTGCGCTTGCGATGCTGGCGTTCCTGTTTCGGTTCCGTTTGCCGGGTCTGGTCTCGCCGGTGGTCACGTTTTCGGTCGTGGGCCTCTTTATCTGGCTCTACGGTTTGGACCGTCATGGGTTGAGCCAGGTCGAGGGCTTCTCGGCCCGCGGTATCCTTGCGGCGCTTATGGGGTCACCCATCTGGGCGGCGATCTTCGGGGCGCTCGGCACGGGTGCCGTCTTGCTGGCACGGCGCCTCGACTTGACGGGAGACGAGTTCGGACTGGCCTCGGCACGACCGCTGCACCTCATCGGCGCCGGAGTCGGTGCGCTGGTGATTGGCCGCGTACTGATGCATCTCCCCCCGGGTCTCGATGCGATGGCGCTCATCGCGCTTTGGATGGGAGGCTGGGTCTGGGCGCTCAGGATCAACCGGGTGGCCGTACTCGTCGCGATCCACTTCGCGATCGCCAAACCTCTTATGGCAGCGATCGCTACACCGTTCGGATGGACGCTCGGCATCGATGCCTGGTCGATCATCCTGACCGGGGCGTTCGTGATGGACATCGCGCTTTGGCCTCTGGCTCATCGGCTGAGCCACGCTCAGGGCTGGACGCTGGGGCCGGGTGGAAGGGTGCCGCCGAACCTTCCTGGTTGGACCTGGCGTTACTGGCCATATGCCTGACAGTTTCCGCACTCGTTGACACGTGGCTGCGCCACGCGCCTCCTCCTCCGTCCGGGCCCGCCGCCTTCACGCGCGCTCTGAAACAAAACGTTGACGAAAGGGATGCTTTGTCGTTGAAGTCGCCGCTGCATCGCTGCCGAAGCACGGGCAATCACCCCGTCATACGAATCACCATCTCGACCACGC